>JBPBPY010000152.1:0-10257 GCA_050954505.1 Janthinobacterium lividum | reverse complement strand
AGCCAGGCCAGGCCGATTCCCGTGAGCGGCTGCAGGAGGAAAGCCGGCGTGGTAAACAGCCAGTCGGCCAGGACCGTGCGTTCATTGGCACTGCGGATAGCCCGTATGTCGCCGCTGCGGTCGGTACTCCATTTGAAAAACGCAATCCCGATGCCCGTGCCAAACAGCACGATCGCGCTCAGGATATGCAGCCACTTCAAGGCGCTGTAGAGCATGGCGCAATGATCACGCAATCGAAACCGGCCAGCGCCTCGAGATATTCCGAAGTGCTCAGCAATCCCATGCACGGGGTGGCGCCTGCAGGAAGGGTGCCTTCACGCGCCAGCTTGCGCACCAGGGCAACCGCTGCGCCGCAGGGAATGTAGGGGCCAAGGTTGCGGCTTGCCACCAGGTGCCATGTCAACGCCGATGCTGCGCCGTCATGGTCGAGTCCCTCCAATGTAATGAACATGCCGCCCTTGTCGCTGACGAATGGTTCGAGCCGCTGGCTCAGGGCATACAGTGGTCCGGCCAGGAAAGCCAGACTGTTCAACCACCCCTTCTTGACCAACCAGGCTGCAAAGCTCACCGACAGATGCCCCGGCATGCTGGCAAAGCCGGCATGGAAGGTGGCTGTCGAGACGCCGTAACGTCGGGGAAACAATACCAGGTCGGGAACGTCGCAGGCACCCAGAATGCGCCAGCCGACCGGGGCCGGAAAGCGATGGACGATGGTATCGAGCCAGCCCGGCACATCGGCCCAGGAACCGCCAACCAGGCGCCGTACCGGTTGCCGCAATAGCCAAACACGCCTTGCATGGTTGCCAGACCCGGCGCCCGTGCGCCGGAGGCGATGCCACAGCGGATGGCAGTCAGGAGCCGAAAGCGCGGCAGGTACTGGTCCACCACAGCCGACGACAATGCCGGCAACGAACTGGCACCGCTGGTTACCAGCACGCCGGCGGCCCTGGCGCGCTCATCCAGCACCTGGATGCCGGCGACGAATTCACGGCCGTCGGCCAGATCGATGTAGTGTACGCCGGCAGCAATGGCCGCTTCGGCGACGGTGTAGCGCTGTTGCTGGAACGGGCCTGCGGTGTGGATGACGACATCGACCTGCAGGCGTTGCAGCGTCGAGGTGATATCGGTGGCGACGTCGAGCATGACGCCCTGTTCTGCCGCCAGTACGAGCGCCAATGCCTGGCGCTGCGCCTTCTGCAGATCCCTGCCGCCGATCAGCAGCTGGATCGCTTCATTGCCAGCCAGCAGCTGTGCGATGCGGCGGCCAAAGAAACCGTAGCCGCCGATGACCAGCACGCGCAGCGGTTTGTTCCTGCTAGCCATCTGGCATTCGGGTGGATTCGGACGGATTCGGACGGAAACAGATCACTGTTCGGGTGCATGGTGTGAACCAACGCCCGATTCAGGTACCAGCTTAAACCACCGAACCCAGTTTGAAGATGGGCAGATACATTGCAATCACCAGCCCGCCAATCAGCACGCCCAGGATCACCATGATCATCGGCTCCATCAAGCTGGCCAGGGACTCGACGGCATCGTCGACCTCGGCTTCGTAGAAGTCGGCGACCTTGCCCAGCATCTGGTCCAGCGCACCCGACTCTTCGCCGATCGAGACCATTTGCGTGACCATGTTGGGAAACACGTTGGCATTCTGCATGGCGACCGTCAGGCTGGTGCCGGTGCTGACTTCGGTCTGGATCTTGCGGGTAGCGTCGAGGTAGACCGCGTTGCCCGAAGCGCCGCCGACCGAGTCGAGCGATTCGACCAGCGGTACGCCGGCGGCAAACATGGTGGCCAGTGTGCGGGTCCAGCGGGCAATGGTGGCCTTGCGGATCACATCGCCGAACACCGGTGCCTTGAGCAGGGTGGAGTCCATGAAGCGCTGCATCTTCGGGGAGCGCCGCCAGGCCTGGAAAAACAGGTACAGGGTGCCGAACAGGCCGCCAAAGATCAGGTACCACCATTTGACGAAGAAATCGGAAATGGCCATGACGATCAGCGTCGGCGCCGGCAGGTCGGCACCGAAACTTTCGAACACGCTCTTGAAGGCCGGCACCACCCAGATCATGATCACGGCAGTGACGATGAAGGCCACCGCCAGAATCGACACCGGATAAAACAGGGCCGACTTGATCTTGGCCTTGATGGCCATGGTCTTTTCCTTGTAGATCGCCAGGCGCGTCAACAAGTCTTCCAGGATACCGGCCTGCTCGCCGGCGCCGACCAGGTTGCAGAACAGCGCATCGAAATACAAGGGGTATTTGCGGAATGCCTGGTTCAGGCTGGTGCCGGTTTCGACATCTCCGCGGATTTCCTGGATCAGTTTGGACACCGATGGATTGGCATTGCCCTTGGAGACGATGTCGAACGATTGCAGCAGCGGCACGCCTGCCTTCATCATGGTGGCCAGCTGCCGGGTAAACAGCGTGATGTCCTTGTCGGTGACTTTCTTGCCGCTGCGGAAGGTGCGCTTCTTGACCTTGGTGACCATGATGCCCTGGCGCCGCAGCGTGGCGCTGACCACGCTTTCGGCGCTGGCGCGCACTTCGCCACCGACCTTCTTGCCTTGCCGGTCCTTGCCTTCCCAGGCATAGACCGATTCCTTGACTACCGTGCGCGTGCCTGTTGCTGTCGCCATGCCGATTCCCCTTGCTATACGTTGGTGCAGCCAAGTACCTCTTCGAGGCTGGTCATGCCATTCTTTACTTTGACGAGCCCGGCCTCACGCAGTGTCTTGACCCCGTCGCGCCTGGACTGCGCTTCGATTTCGAGTGCCGTGCCATGGGCCAGGATGATCTGTTCGATTGCTTCGGTAATGGGCATGATCTGGTAGATGCCCACGCGTCCCTTGTAGCCGCTGCCGGAACAGCGTTCGCAGCCCACCGGTTTGTAGGGCTGCCAGCTGCCGTCGAGGTCGTCCTCGAGGAAGCCTGCCTCGAGCAGCGCTTCATCGGGTATCGAGACCTGTTCCTTGCAGCTGCACAGACGGCGCGCCAGCCGCTGCGCGGTGATCAGCACCACGGCCGAGGCAATGTTGAAAGGCGCCACGCCCATGTTCATCAGCCGCATGATGGTGGCCGGCGCATCATTGGTATGCAGCGTGGAAAACACCATGTGCCCGGTTTGTGCCGCCTTGATGGCGATGTCGGCCGTTTCCAGGTCGCGGATTTCACCGACCATGATGATGTCGGGATCCTGGCGCAGGAATGCCTTGAGCGCGACCGGAAAGGTCAGGCCGGCACGGTCGTTGACATTGACCTGGTTAACACCGGGCAGGTTGATTTCTGCCGGATCTTCGGCGGTTGAAATATTGATGCCGGGTTTGTTGAGGATGTTCAGGCAGGTGTACAGCGACACTGTCTTGCCCGATCCGGTCGGCCCGGTCACCAGCACCATGCCGTAGGGACGCTGGATGGCATTCATCAGCGTTTCCTTCTGGTCGGCGTCATAGCCCAGCGATTCGATGCCCATCTGCGCCTGGGTGGCGTCGAGGATACGCATGACGATCTTCTCGCCAAACAGCGTCGGCAGGGTGCTGACCCGAAAATCGATCGAGCGGGTCTTGGTCAGCACCAGCTTCATGCGGCCGTCCTGGGGCACGCGCTTTTCCGAAATGTCGAGTTTCGAGATGACCTTGATGCGCGAAGCCAGTTTTTCCTTGATGGCCAAAGGCGGCTGGGCGATCTCGCGCAGGATGCCGTCGACCCGGAAACGGATCTGGTAGTACTTTTCAAACGGTTCGAAATGCAGATCCGATGCGCCCATGTTGATGGCGTCGATGAGGATCTTTTGCAGGAAGCGCACCACCGGCGCGTCATCGACGTCGGCGCTGGCCTGGTCGGCCGCTGCCGCAGAAGCGGCGTTGCCGCCGGCGTCGTCGTCGACGAAGTCGATGATGTCGAGGTCGTCGCCGATCAGTTCGGTGAGATTTTTTTCCGTGCTCTGGTTCAGGCGTTCAAGCAGGGCCAGCAGGCTGCGGTGATCGACCACCACCGGCTCGACCCCGAGTTCGGTCTGGAACTTGATCTGTTCGAGCGCCTGGGTATTGGTGGGGTCGGAGACGGCCACCGTGAGCTTGTTGCCACGCTTGCCCAGCGCAATGACGCGCTGGCCGAACATCAGGCGCGCATCGATGACCTTGTCGGGCAGGCTGCCAAGGTTCAGTGCCGCCAGGTCGATGATCGGATAACCAAAGGTCTCGGAACAGAACACCGCCAGCGACTTGCTGTCGAGCGTGCTGTCGGTCATCAGCACATCGATGAAAGCCAGCTTGTCCGTCTGGGCTTTCCTGGTGAAGGTCTCCGCTTCCTGCACCGTCAATCGCCCAGCCTGCATCAATGACCTGGCCAGGCCTGACAGGGGCATGTTCGATCCCGACGAGTTCAAGACAGCAGCCACCATGGTCGAAAGCTTGCAAAATGTGGGTGAATAGGGATGCCGACCTGATCATGAAACCTGGCAGGAACGCGCATGATCACGCAGGAGCAGCCGTTAGATGATGCCTCCAAGCATGTGAATTGTAAAGACAATGTGTCGCCATGCTGGCCGATTTGCAGCGAAGCTGCACACGGCGTCGCTTTTTCGGCAAATTTTAAAAAGATGTGTGACCAAAACAGTATTGAAGTTTGCAAGATGGTCATCTTCGGTGCGGCTAGCGTTCATGTGAGACAAACACTTTCCATACTGGCGTGGCAAGCCGGCAACAGCCGGCGTGCCGATGCCATGCCCGCCGGTGCCCGCTGGTTCAAGCTGTCGACCTGATTGTCGTTATGGAATCTGATGATGTGAATGTCCGGCAAACCTGTTTATGATGGGCATGAATAATGCGGAGATTGTCCTGGGCAGCTTCACGGCTGTCCTTCATCGGTGGAACAACTGGAGCAAAGCATGCGGGTCATTGTCCTGGGCAGCGGCGTCGTTGGCGTGACCAGCGCGTATTATCTGGCGCGTGCCGGTCATCGTGTTACCGTCATCGATCGCTGTGCCGGACCTGCACTGGAAACCAGCTTCGGCAACGCCGGCCAGATATCGCCCGGCTATGCCGCGCCGTGGGCGGCCCCGGGCATTCCGCTCAAGGCCATGAAGTGGCTGGTGCAAAAGCGTGCGCCACTTTCGATCACGCCCGATGGCACGCTGTTTCAGCTGCGCTGGATGGGACAGATGCTGCGCAACTGCAGCGCCGCGCGCTACGCCGTCAACAAGCAACGCATGGTGCGGCTGGCCGAATACAGCCGCGATTGCTTTCGGCAATTGCGTCTTGACACCGGCATTGAATATGAAGGGCGCCAGCAGGGCACGCTGCAACTGTTTCGCACCCAGCGTCAGTTCGATGATGCCGCCCGCGACATCAGCGTGCTCGAGTCCGCCGGCGTGGCCTATGAATTGCTGTCGCGCGCGCAGCTCAAGCTGGCCGAGCCGGCTCTGGCCGCGGTCGAACACAAGCTCGTCGGCGGCCTGCGCCTGCCCAATGATGAAACCGGCGACTGCCGGCTGTTTACCGAACGGCTGGCAGTGCTGGCGCAGGAACTCGGTGCGCAGTTCCGCTATGGTGTCGAGGTGCAGGCGCTCACGCTGGCCGGTGCCGGTGCGGCCAGCCAGATCGATGGCGTGCTTTGCGATGGCGTGCTCGAGCGCGCCGATGCCTACGTCGTGGCACTGGGCAGCTACTCGCGCAGATTGCTGTCAGGGTTGCCGGGACTGCGCGACTTGCCGGTCTATCCCTTGAAAGGCTACTCGATCACGGTGCCTGTGCTGGACGCCGGCAAGGCGCCGGTATCGACGATTCTCGACGAAAGCTACAAGATCGCCGTCACCCGGTTCGACAACCGCATTCGCGTAGGCGGCATGGCTGAAATCGCCGGTTTTTCACACCGGCTCAAACCGCAGCGGCGCGCTACGCTGGAAATGGTGGTCAACGATCTGTTTCCCGGCGGCGGCGATACCGCCAATGCCAGTTTCTGGACCGGACTGCGCCCCATGACACCGGACGGCACACCGATCGTTGGACCGACGCGCTATCGCAATCTGTTTCTCAACACCGGACATGGCACCCTGGGCTGGACCATGTCCTGCGGGTCCGGGCAACTGCTGGCCGACCTGATCTCGAAGCGTCCGCTGGCCATTGCCGCCGACGACCTGGGCGTGGCACGCTACACCGCAGCCAGTGCATTGCGCGCCGCCTGAGTGCGGCAGCGGCAGGGTGCGGCCCGCTCTGGCCCGCTCTGGCCCAGGGTGCGGCCCGCTCAGGCCCGCTCTGGCCGGCTCTGGCCCGCCCTGGCCCGCCATCCAGCAGCTTCGATGCCGGCTGCAGCGCCGCCACGCCAGCCGGATTAGACCTTAAAATGGCTCCAGATGCTTGCACACGCATCATCCCGACTCGCCATGATTGCAGCAAGCAGACCCGGCGCCATTCCCGCCACAACCCAGATGCCCGACCTAATGACCTTTTCCTCGCCACCGCCACGCCCGATTTCCCACATCGCTTCAGGTGCCATCCTTACCGTCGACCTGGGAGCCATCCGCAGCAACTATCGCCTGTTGCGCCAGCAGGCTGGCAGTGCCGAGTGCGGTGCCGTCATGAAGGCCGATGCCTATGGCCTGGGCGCAGCGCGCATTGCGCCGGTGCTGGCGCAGGAAGGCTGCCGGCATTTTTTTGTCGCCCATGTCGAGGAAGGCATTCTGCTGCGCACGGTCTTGCCGCACGACGCGGTCATCATTGTCATGCATGGCCTGCCGGCCGGCAGTGAACGCGATTGTCTGGAGCACAGGCTGGTACCGGTATTGAACAGCCTGGCGCAAATCAAGAGCTGGGCGACGCTTGCGCAGGTGCTGTCGAAAAAACTGCCGGCGGTGATCCAGTTCGATACCGGCATGGCGCGCATGGGACTGTCACCCGATGAGGTGGATATCCTGCTGAGCCATCGCGACAATCTGGCGCCGTTCGAGGTGCTGTTCCTGATGAGCCATCTGGCCTGTGCCGAAGCGCGCGACAACCCGATGAATGCGCGCCAGCTGGCACGCTTCGAAGAATTGCGCGGCTGGTTTCCGCCACTGCGCGCCAGCCTGGCCAATTCGTCCGGCATCTTTCTCGGCCCGGCCTATCAATTCGACCTGGTGCGCCCGGGCGCCGCACTGTATGGCCTTGCACCGATCGCCGGCCAGGCCAATCCAATGGCACCGGTGGTCAGCTTGCAGGGCAAGATCCTGCAGACCCGCAGCATCGAGGACGGCGACACGGTCGGTTACGGCATGACCTGGCGCGCCAGGGGACGGCGCGAAATTGCCACCATTGCCGTCGGTTATGCCGACGGCTGGCTGCGCGCGCTGGGCAATCGCGGTGTGGTGTTGGTCGATGGTGTGTCGGCACCGATCGTTGGCGCCGTGTCGATGGATACCATCACGGTGGATGTCACCGGCATTGCCGCCGAGCGCCTGTTGCCCGGTGCGCTGCTCGACCTGATCAGCAGCGCTCAGCCGGCTGATGCCGTGGCCGCACTGGCCGGCACCATCGGCTATGAAATCCTGACCAGCCTGGGGCAGCGCTATCATCGCCATTACCTGGATGTGCGCAAGACTGATTCTCTGTAACGGCTGCACAGGGGGGGGGCTCCCTCCAGCCCGGCAGCCTTTGGCCGCCTTGCCGCTTCTTCTGGTTGCTTTGTGTGGTAACCGATGGTGTATATTGACGCTAATGCCGTTTGCCGGCCCTTGCGGAAGGACTGCCATGTCGGATTCGAATGCGTCTGCGCAGCTTGACATCACCGTCTTCAGCCTCGACAGTAACGCCAGTGCCATGCTTGACCGGCGTTTCCACGGCAAGGCCGAATTTGCGCGTGTGAAGCAGGCGTTCTGCGAGTCCTTGCCGGCTGCCGGCAAGGTGCTGGAATGCGGCTTTGCCGACGACCTGCTGGCCCGGCTCTACAAACAGTCCCATCCGCAGGCAACATGGCATGGCATTGCCGCCCATGCGCGGGCGCTGGCAGCGCCGCTGGCTCATTTCGACCAGGTTTTCGCGCGCGACCTCGACAGCTGCGAGTTTGACGACCTCGACGACCCCGACGGCGGCTATGATTTGCTGGTGCTGGCCGATGTGTTCGATTACCTGCACGATCCAGCCAGGCTGTTGCGCGTCCTGCACAAGGTGTGCGCCGCACAGGTCATGCTGGTCTGCTGCATTCCCAACCGGTGCCATATCGCGGTCGTCGAACAAATGCTGGCTGGCGACCTGAGCCTGGTTGCCGGCGACGGGCCCGGGCGGCCTGGCTGGGAGTTCCTGGCGCCGCGCGCAACGATCAAGGCCATGATGGATGCGGGATGGATTCCCCATCTGGTCGCTGCCAACATGCTGCAGCCGGAAAACCCCAAACTGGCCACTGCCATGGTCGACGCAGCAGCCGCGATCCGGCTCAGCTCGAAGACGGCTGCCGAAATCCTGACACTGTCGCATCTGGTCTTCCACTGCAAACCTTCGCCCTGGCGTGTACCCGGCGTGCATGGTGCGCACGGTGCGCACGGTGTGCAATCTGCGCCAGCGGCGATCGACGGGGAAGGTGCGCCGGCGAAAGTACCGCCAGCTACGCCTCTGGATGCAGGCGCGGCAGCGTCGAGCGCGGCGCCGGAAGGTTCGTCATCGTCGGGCTGGGCTGCATTCCCCGAATCATGCGCAGTACCTGCGGTTCCGGAAGTCGTTGCAGGATTTCAGGCCGCTGATGCACCGGCAAGATATGAAACCCATCGAACGCTTGAACTGCCGGCGTCTTTTCGCGTCCCGGCCTCGACTGCCCCGCAACATCAGCGGCAGCCGAGGATGAAAATTTCGATTGTCGCGCCGGTCAATGACGAGGCAGAGCTGCAGCGCCAGTTGCTGGCGTCGCCGGGTTTGCTGGAGCTCGATGCACAAATCATCCTGTGCCGGCATGCCTCCAGCGCCGCGCAGGCTTTCGAAGCCGGGCTGGCACAGGCCACCGCAGACTGGGTGGTCTACTGCCATCAGGATGTCTAATTCCCGCGCGGTTGCGGCCTGGCGCTGGCCGCCGTGCTCGACGCCATTCCGGCGCAGGATGCCGCAACCGAACTGATGGGCTTCATTGGCCTGGTCAAGAATGCCCAGGACCAGGTGCGTGAGTCCGGCTTCGTGGTCACCCGCAGCGGTGCCGCAAGCCATCTGGCCAGCAACCCGGTCAACGAGCGCGCCATTTCGCTCGACGAACTCGGCATCATCGTGCACCGCGAGACCCTGCACCGCATCGATCCTGCATTCGGCTGGCACCTTTGGGGCACCGACCTGTGCCTGCAAGCCGAGCAGCGTTTTCCCGCCAGGCCGGCGCGCACCCTTGGCGTGCCGATCTTCCACAACTCCAATTTTGACGGTACCTTGCCGGCGGGGTTCGACGCCAGCGGAAAAATCCTGCTGGAAAAATATCCCGAACTGGCCATCATCCCCAGCCTGTGCAAATGCCTGGTCCGCGCCTGAGGCCGCTGCTGCCTGCCTTTTGCCAAGCGCCTGCCTGTTCGGCGCTGCAGGCGGTTTGCCCTGATGCCAGCGGCCATGAGCCTGCGCAAACCATAGTCAAACAATCAAGTTTTCGAATCACATGCCGCAGTGCGGTATAGTAGAATTCCGGCGCGGCGATCGATGTATGGTAGCTGCGCACTCTGCAGCTGTGAAGACCTGATAGCCATCCTTGTCCATTGAGAATGAATCCATGAAATTAATCCCAGTCATCCTGTGTGGCGGTTCGGGCTCGCGCCTGTGGCCGGTGTCGCGTGAACTCCACCCCAAGCCTTTCATCCGTCTGGAAGACGGTCAAAGCCTGGTGCAAAAGGCATTCCTGCGCGGTGCCACCTTGCCCGGGGTGGAGGAGATCCTGACCGTTACCAACCGTGAACTGTCGTTCAAGACCAAGGATGACTTCAGTGAAGTCAATCTGGACAAGCTGGGCACGTCGTATATCCTCGAGCCATTTGCGCGCAACACTGCGCCGGCCGTGGCAACTGCCGTGCTCGATGTCATCCGCCTGCATGGCGAACAGACCCTCATGCTGATCCTGCCGGCCGATCACCTGATCGCCGACCAGAGCGCGTTTGCTGCAGCAGTGGCCAAGGCGTCGGCACTTGCCGAGCAGGGCAAGATCGTCACCTTCGGCATTCAACCCGATACGCCGGAAACCGGTTACGGCTACATCGAAACCAATGGCAGCAGCGTAGTGCGCTTCATTGAAAAGCCGACGCTGGAGAAGGCCCAGTCCTACCTGGCGG
>JBPBPY010000108.1:0-10285 GCA_050954505.1 Janthinobacterium lividum | reverse complement strand
AGCAAGAAGGAAGGTCAGGCGCATGCCCCAGACGAGCAGGGCAGCATATTCCTGCGGGTCGCCATCGGCATGCGCCTTCGACAGGCTGGGCAGCAAGATGGTGCCCAGGCCCACACCCAGCAGACCGGTTGGCAATTCCATCAGGCGGTCGGCATACGACAGCCACGAGACACTGCCGTGCTGCAGATGCGAAGCGATATTGGTATTGATGATCAGGCTGATCTGCGCCACCGAGACGGCAAAAGTGGCCGGCACCATCTGGCGCAGCACGCGCCGCACGCCCAGGTCGGCCAAGGCGCTGGCCGGGTTGAGCGAAATACGTGGCAGCATGCCGATTTTCTGCAGCGCCGGAATCTGGATCGCCAGTTGCAGGATGCCGCCGACGACCACGGCAATGGCCAGGGCATAGATCGGTTGTTTCATCAATGGCGCAAGGAACAGCGATGCGCCGATGAACGACAGGTTCAGCAGCACTGGCGTGATTGCCGGGATCTTGAATTGCCGCCAGGTGTTGAGAATGCCTCCTGCCAGCGCCACCAGCGACATGAACAGGATGTAGGGAAACATGATTTGCGTCATGTTGACCGTGACCTGGTAGGCCGGCGTCTGCGCGCCGAGTCCGGTCGCCATGACATGGACGACAAACGGCGCGCCGGCAATGCCGAGGATGCAGGTGGCAAGCAGGGTCCAGACCAAAAGGGTGGCCACACGATCGGACATTTGCCGGGTCGCTTCGATGCCTTTCTGGTTCTTGTATTCGGCCAGGATGGGAACAAACGCTTGCGAGAAGGCTCCTTCGGCAAACAGTCGCCGCAGCAGATTCGGAATGCGAAAGGCAATGAAGAAAGCGTCGGTGGACGACGAGGCGCCAAAGGCGCGGGCGATCAGGAATTCCCGTATCAGGCCGGTCACCCGGGACAACATTGTCATGCCGGTAATTGCGGCGAGTGTTTTATGCAAGTTCATGGAGCGGCATTATAGAGGAAGCGAGGTGGCCGCCAGGTGACTGCGCACTGATCCCATGGATGTGAAACGGGCTGCAACCGGGGCTGCAAACCGGGGCTGCAAACCGGGCCACGCCGGCGCGGCTTGCTGCGCCCATCACCCCAGGCTGGACGCGTCAGCATCTGGTGATCAGGGTATTTGCCTGGCGGATTTCCATTGCGCAGTTTATGGACAGCCCAGACAAATGCTGATTGCCTGATTCCCGAAATGCACTTATAATTGCGGACTTTATTGAATTCTGTGTCGCATTGCCGAAGGTACTTGCGAACGCATCCGACCACGTTTTAGGATATCTCCATGGCAAATACCGCACAGGCGCGCAAACGCGCCCGTCAAGCAGTAGTACAAAATGCACACAATTCGAGCCAGCGCTCGGAATTCCGTACCGCCATCAAGGCCGTGCGCAAGGCGATCGAAGCCGGCGACAAGGATGCAGCAGCCAAGGTTTTCCTGTCCTCGATCTCGACCATCGACAGCATCGCCGACAAAAAGATCGTGCACAAGAACAAGGCAGCTCGCCACAAGAGCCGTCTGAATGCCGCCATCAAGGCATTGGCATAACCCTGTTTTTCGCCTGACCTTGCTTGTTGGGATGCAACTGCCAGCAAAGAGGGCGCTGGTGTAGCAGGAAGCAAGGCAGACGGTTAATTGCATGAACCCGCAAGGCGCGCGCCGGCGGGTTTTTTGTTTTGGATGCCAGGCATCAAGCCGCTGCCTGCATGCGATTACCTGCACTCGATTGCTCCAGGCACGTGTTCCTTGCCGTGATCGATTTCCTACTCTGGCTGCACCGGATCTCAGATACAGCATGTGTCCACATGCGCTGTTCTGGTCAACCGGGTGCGTACTTCAGCAAGCCATTTTGGCCAGGACAGATTCCAGCACTGCCCGGCCAGCCGATTACTGTGCCATCTTGACCTGTCCGGGCAGGCCGCCAATCATCGAGCCCGGCTTGATGTTCTTTTGCTTGAACCAGCCAAGATTCATTTCCAGTGCATAGCGCGCCGGACGTGCGGTGCAATGGGAGTCCAGGGTTTGCGGCTTCATGTCTTCGATGTTGATGACCTTGCCGGTTTCATCGATGAAGGCAACCGAGAGCGGCAGCAAGGTGTTCTTCATCCACATGCAGGTGGTGGCCGGCGCATCGAAAATGAAAACCATGCCTTCGCCGGCGC
The DNA here is from genome assembly GCA_050954505.1 of Janthinobacterium lividum. Lineage (GTDB taxonomy): Bacteria > Pseudomonadota > Gammaproteobacteria > Burkholderiales > Burkholderiaceae_D > JAQGMO01. The sequence goes on along the minus strand of JBPBPY010000108.1, from coordinate 8,105 downwards.
CCATTTTTTCCCTGAACATCAGGCCTTCTTCCCGCTCGGCTTCGCGGGCGGCAACTTCCGCATGAATGACATACATGCCGGCAGTCAGTGGTATGACGGGAAAGCGCTGTTGGGCAACGGCATTGCTGCTGGCCAGCGTCGCCATGGCAGCAACCGAACAAAGCAGCGCAGGAACAAGGCGCAGGAGGGGGAAAGTAGGCATCATGGTCCGAGGGGCGTGGAAATTGCTCGCCATGATAAACGAAAAAAAAGCAGGCTGAGCCTGCTTTGATGGTCGGCGTGATGTTTCCATCACGCTGTCGACCGGTACGGAGCAATTGCCGACAACATTGACCGGCATCGTACCAATACGCAGACCGGTGCCACTGGCTGCACTGGAATGCAGTGCGCCACGCGGCTGGCCGATCCTGCCTGGATTACTTGCGTGGGGTTTCAGCAGCGCCCGATGCCGGCGAAGCCTTGGCATCGTTTGGTGCCTGGCTGTTTGAGGCATTGACTTTCTTGGAGCGCTTGGCCTTGCTGGTCTTCATTGGGGCAGCGGAGTCGGTGGCAGAAGTCGATGCCGAATCGCCTTGCGCCATTGGCGCAGCCATATCCGAAGCAGCGAAAGCGGACAACGAGAACAGACCAGCAACGAGGGTAGCGAGCAGTTTTTTCATTTTATTCTTTCGTCCTTATAAGTAATTGATAACAGCAGTCTGGAACAACGATTGAGGCGATTGGCAAAAACGGCAATGCCGGCTTGCCTTCCTTCCCAACGCCATTTTGGCGTACATGTTGACATGGGTCTTGATATTAATTCAACCTTGGTGAACTGGACTTGCGTTGCATGCCGCTCCTGCTTGTTGCTATGATTGCCATCCCGTGTTCGCTCCCTGGCCGACTCTAGCGAACCACTGAATGAAAACCCGGAATTGTTTCAGGCTCGTCCTGCTGGTCACGATCATGCTGGCACATGGTGCCACATTTGCCGCACCGCATGTGCCGAAATCGGACCGTGAAGTCCTTGAGCGCCTGCCGTTCAAACCGAATGATCCGCTGGCGCGCGATATTGCCGCCCTGCGCCAGCAATTGAATGCCGACCCTGGCAATGCCGCCATCGCCGTGCAGCTGGCGCAGCGTTATTATGGCCAGGTCGCACAGGAAGGTGACCCGCGCTTCCTTGGTTATGCCCAGGCCGTGCTGGCGCCATGGTGGGACATGCCACAACCGCCTACCGAGGTGCAGGTCATGCGTGCAGCACTGCGCCAGTTCAACCACGACTTTGCCGGTGCGCTGGTCGATCTTGATGCAGTGATCCTGCGCGAACCGGCGAATGCCCAGGCGCGTGCACTGCGTGCAACCATCCACTTTGTCCAGGCCCGATATGACGCGGCGCGCATTGATTGCCAGGCCATGCTCGCCGATGGGCGCAATCAACTTGTGGCAGTGGCATGCGGCGCCGCTGTCGATGGCTTGAATGGCCATCTGGCTGCGGCTTACCAGACACTTGGCGATACCCTGGCCCAAACCCCGCAGGCCGACCCGGCCGTGCGCCTGTGGGTGCTGACGAGGCTGGCCGAAATGGCCCAGCGGCGCGGACGCAACACGCAAGCCGAACGGCACTACAAGCAAGCCCTGGCGCTGCATATCACCGACACCTTCCTGCTGGCGGCCTATGCCGATTTCCTGCTCGACCAGAACCGGCCTGCAGAAGTGGTTGCCATGCTCAAGGACAAGATTCCATCGGATGGCTTGCTGCTGCGCCTGGCATTGGCTGAGCGCATCCTCGGACTGCCGAGCGCGCCATTGCGGGAAGAAACCCTGGCCGCCCGTTTTCATGCCGCGCAATTGCGCGGCGACACCGTTCATCAACAGGAAGAAGCGCGCTTTGAACTGTACATCCGTCATGATCCCAGGAAGGCACTCGAATTGGCCAAGTTGAACTGGCAGGTACAGCGTGAACCGGTCGATGCGCGCATCCTGCTCGAAGCCGCCCTGGCCAACAAGGACCTGGCGGCAGCCAGGCCGGTCATCGATTGGCTTGCCGCCAGCGGCATCGAGGACGGCAGGCTGATCGGCCTGGCCCAGCAACTCAAGGGTGGTGCCAGATGAGGGGCAGCCTGCAAGGTTGGACCGCGCTATGCCGCACGCTCATGCTGCTGTCCTGCCTGGTTGCAGCCAGCGCATGGGCGCACAAGCCCAGCGACAGTTACCTCACCATCGCGGTGGAAGGCAATGTCATCAATGGGCAATGGGATATCGCGTTGCGCGATCTCGACTTTGCCATGGGACTCGACGCCAATGGCGACGGTGCCATTACCTGGGGCGAAGTGCGCGGGCACCAGAAGGAAATCGATGCATACGCCATGGCGCGCCTGCAGATCTCGGTGCAGGAAAAGGCTTGTCCGGCGCAGATCGGTGCGCACCTGATCGATGAACACACCGACGGCACCTATGTCGTGCTGCGTTTTCGCGCCGAATGCGCGGCCATCAAGGATACGCTGGCAATTGCCTACCGGCTGTTCTTCGATATCGACCCGCAGCACAAGGGGCTGCTGCAATTGCAGTACCAGGATGTGTCATCGACCGGCATCTTCAGTCCCGACAAGGCGCGCCAGGAATTTTCGCTGACCCGGCCCAGCCGCTGGACCCAGTTCATCGATTATTGCCGCGAGGGCGTCTGGCATATCTGGATCGGCTTTGACCACATCCTGTTCCTGCTGGCCTTGCTGCTGCCAGCGGTCATGGTGCGCCGCGAACATGCCTGGCAGGCGGTACGGGAATTCAAGCCGGCATTCTCCGCCGTCTTGAAGATCGTCACGGCCTTCACGCTGGCGCATTCCATCACCCTGAAACTGGCTACCCTGGGGGTTGTCAGCCTGCCGTCGCGCTGGGTCGAATCGACCATTGCCGCCTCGGTGGTGATTGCTGCGTTGAACAACATCGTTGCGCTGTTTGCCGAGCGGCGCTGGATGATGGCATTTGCCTTTGGACTGATCCACGGCTTCGGCTTTGCCACCGTGCTCACCGACCTGGGATTGCCACAGCAGGCGCTGGCACTGGCACTGGTGGGCTTCAACCTTGGCGTCGAAGGTGGCCAGCTGGCCATCGTCGGCGTCTTCCTGCCTTTGGCCTACCTGCTGCGCAACAGCTGGTTCTACCGCCGCATCGTACTGCTGGGTGGATCCATCCTGATCACGGCCATGGCGCTGGTCTGGCTGGCCGAGCGCCTGTTCGACCTGCAACTGGTGAAGGCTTATTTCTAGTGTTTCCAGCCGAATCTGGCCGGGCACGGCCGATGCGCTGCCAGGCGTCTGCGCCGCACAGGCAGGCGCAGCGAAAAGCGCGTTGACCAGGCACAGTACGGCAAGGCTGGAACCTCCTGGGTGAGCGCTGCGCCGATGCCGAAGTGGCCAGCACCACCTTGCAGCGCTTCGCCCGGCGCAGATTCAGCGGCGGGCAAAGCTGCTGCCATCGACCTCCATCCATTCACCTGGCAGCAGCGGATGGCTGGCCAGCGAAAACGGGCCGATACTGTTGCGTACCAGCCGCAAGGTCGGCAATCCTACTGCTGCCGTCATGCGCCGTACCTGGCGGTTCTTGCCTTCGGTCAGACGCAGCATGAGCCAGCTGTCCGGATGGCTGCTGCGTGCGCGTATCGGCGGCTGGCGCGGCCATAACCATGCCGGCGCCTCGATACGGCTGACCTGGCACGGCAGCGTAGTGAAATCACCGAGATCGAGCCCATTGCGCAGGCGCGCCAGCTGCGCTGGATCGGCAACGCCCTCGACCTGGGCCAGGTAGGTCTTGGCCTGCTTGTGCTGTGGATCGCTGATGGCATGCTGGAGTTTTCCATCATCGGTAAGCAGCATCAAGCCTTCGCTGTCGGCATCGAGGCGCCCGGCGGGATAGATGTCAGGCTGGTTCAGGTAATCGGCCAGGGTAGGGCGGCCGGGATGGGCCGAGAATTGGCACATGACCTGGAACGGTTTATTGAAAAGAATCAGCGGCATGGGCGGCGCGGGCAGGGTGGCAAAAGTGAAAGTGGGGACCGCAGCTGGCGAAGGCGAACGCCGTTGCAGCGTGCAGGCAGGCGTTGCCGCCCGCAGACTCCCCGGATTGTACTGCCGCGCGCCTGCAGCCTGTGCACCGGCGCACCGGCGGGGTACAGGAACAGCTCGATTCTGGTGCATAATGCCTCAGTTAACCTTTGTCTCATACAAGACAAAAAACCAAAGACCAAAGACCGCGCAGCGTCGACGCGCGCGTTCGTGACTGTCATCCCGGTTCCTCGACACTGCATGCCACGCCGTGCGGCAGTGTTGGCCACCCCCATTCGGAGTCAACGATGTACCCAGAAACACCAGACCAAGGCGCCACCGCTTCCCATATCCGCTTGCCGGCCGACGGCCAGGCCATTACCGTCAACACCGACCTTACGCTGAATGTCCCCGACCAGCCGATCATTCCCTGGATCGAAGGCGACGGTACCGGCGCCGACATCAGTCCGGTGATGATCAAGGTGGTCGATGCCGCAGTTGCCAAGGCCTATGGCGGCACGCGCAAGATCGCCTGGATGGAAATCTTTGCCGGCGAAAAGGCTCAGCGCCTGTATGGCGCCGACGTCTGGCTGCCACAGGAAACCCTGGCTGCGGTGCGTGATTATGTGGTGTCGATCAAAGGGCCATTGACCACGCCGGTTGGTGGCGGCATCCGTTCGCTCAATGTGGCGCTGCGCCAGGCGCTCGACTTGTATGTTTGCCTGCGGCCAGTGCGCTATTTCAAGGGTGTGCCATCGCCGCTGAAAGCGCCGGAGAAAACCGATATGGTGATTTTCCGCGAAAACTCCGAAGACATTTACGCAGGCATCGAATGGATGGCCGGCACCCCGGAAGCCAGAAAGGTCATCGATTTCCTCGTCAATGAAATGGGCGTGAAGAAAATCCGTTTTCCGGAAACCTCCAGCCTGGGCGTCAAGCCGGTCTCGCGCGAAGGCACCGAGCGGCTGGTGCGGCGCGCGCTGCAATATGCGATTGACCATGACAAGCCTTCCATGACCATCGTTCACAAAGGCAATATCCAGAAATTCACCGAGGGTGGATTTCGCGATTGGGCCTATGCGCTGGCTGCACGCGAATTCGGCGCCGAACTCATCGATGGTGGACCATGGATGCGCCTGAAAAACCCCAAGGGTGGGCGCGATATCATCGTCAAGGATGTCATTGCCGATGCATTCCTGCAGCAAATCCTGCTGCGCCCCAATGAGTACAGCGTCATCGCCACCCTGAACATGAATGGCGACTACATGTCCGACGCCCTGGCGGCACAGGTTGGTGGCATCGGCATTGCGCCAGGCGCCAACATGTCCGACACCATTGCCATGTTCGAAGCCACCCACGGCACTTCGCCGAAATACGCCGGCAAGGATTACGTCAATCCAGGCTCGCTGATCCTGTCGGCAGAAATGATGTTGCGCCACATGGGCTGGCTGGAAGCGGCAGAACTGGTCATCAAGTCGATGGAGGCAGCAATCCAGTCGAAACAGGTCACCTATGACTTTGCCCGCCAGATGGATGGCGCCACCCAGGTTTCCTGCTCCGGCTTTGGCGCAGCGATGATCGAACACATGGCCTGAGCGCCTGCGCCGCAAAAGCGCGCGAGGTGAAAAGCACGGCGATCGAGGACCGGTCGGTCACGCTGGCAAGCCTGGCGGGGCGCCGCACTCGGGCGGGAACGCTGCAGTCGGCTTTGCTGGCCATTACCCTTGGCCGTTTGCAGCCGCGTTGTTCTGCCGGATTGGCGCCTGTCGGACACCGCGCTTGACGCCGGTGCCTGCGATTGCGCGGGTTCGTGGTGCATTGTGGAAAGCGCAGGCGATCACAAACGAAAACAGAGGCAAAAAAAATCCCCGACGCGTCGGGGATTTTTTTTGCCTGAACATGCAATGCCGATCAGCCAGCATGGTCTGCCAGCCTGATACTCAAGAATGTCGTCGAGTGGCGATCCTGCGGATGGCTTTCCTGATGAGGCCATCTGGCGCATCCGGGGCGGCTGTCGAAGTTGTTGCCAACATTCGTTGCACCAGCGATTGATGCCCAGTGTCTGATCAGGCGCCTGCCCGAACGATCATGGTGCCTGGATATTCGAAGCTTGCTTGCCTTTCGGACCTTGCGTGACGTCGAATTGCACTTTTTGACCTTCCTTGAGGGTCTTGAAACCATTCATCTGGATTGCCGAAAAGTGTGCAAACAAATCTTCGCCGCCGTCATCCGGGGTAACAAAACCAAAGCCCTTTGAATCATTAAACCATTTCACAGTACCTGTTGCCATAATATAAAGCGTCTCTCTCAATGAACGATCAATTTTAACCGCCGCAACCTCTGGATTCTTGCCATGCAAGGACCCATGTCAGGGACAGGTTTCTCCTGTTTGTTTCAAAGGGGTATGAAACCACCTATCAACAATTCCATTGTTTGCGTAAAGGGTAGGAAAGTCAAGGATTTATCTTTGAGTCAAACTTCTTTTGCGTGTATTCTCTCAGAGTAAGACTTGATTTCCTTGAACCAAGCTTCATCTGCGGATTACGGGAGGACACGAACTATCGAGAAAGCGCGTAATATCGATGTCAGGCAGCAGACCACTATATGGACAAAGGCGCGGCGCGAACTGTTTTTGCGCAGCGTACGCAACCAGGCAACAAGATAAAACGCATGGCAATCAAGGACGACAAGGATACCGTACTGGAGCGGCAGGAGCAAAAGCTCAAGCCGCCCCCGATGTATCAAGTATTATTAATGAATGACGATTACACGCCAATGGAATTTGTCGTCGCTGTCATTCAGGAATATTTCAACAAGGACCGCGAAACGGCGACGCAAATCATGCTCAAGGTTCATCGCGATGGTAGAGGATTGTGCGGGGTTTATCCCAAGGATATCGCCAGCACAAAGGTCGAGTTGGTATTAACGCACGCACGAAAAGCAGGACACCCCTTGCAATGTGTGATGGAGGAAGCATGATCGCTCAGGAATTGGAAGTCAGTTTGCACATGGCATTCGTCGAAGCACGGCAGGCGAGGCATGAGTTCATCACCGTCGAGCACCTGTTACTGGCGTTGCTTGACAATCCTTCCGCAGCAGAAGTGCTGCGGGCTTGCGCAGTCAATATCGATGACCTGCGCAAGACGCTGACGAACTTCATCAGCGATAACACGCCGACCGTACCGGGCGCCAGCGAAGTCGATACCCAGCCGACGCTGGGGTTTCAGCGCGTGATCCAGCGCGCCATCATGCATGTGCAGTCGGCATCGAATGGCAAGAAGGAAGTCACCGGCGCAAATGTGCTGGTGGCGATCTTTGGCGAAAAGGATTCGCATGCGGTGTACTACCTGCACCAGCAGGGGGTCACCCGCCTCGATGTGGTCAACTTCATTTCGCACGGCGTGCGCAAGGACCAGCAGGCTGAATCGCACAAGGCACCGGAGGGCGCTGAAGATGCGCAGACCGAGACTGCGCAAAAGGAAAGCGCGCTCGATCAGTTCACGGTGAATCTGAACAAGCTGGCCATCGAAGGCAAGATCGATCCATTGATCGGCCGCGAAGCCGAAGTCGAGCGCGTGATTCAGACCTTGTGCCGCCGGCGCAAGAACAACCCGCTGCTGGTGGGCGAGGCCGGTGTCGGCAAGACCGCCATTGCCGAGGGCCTGGCATGGCGCATCACGCAAGGCGATGTGCCGGAGATCCTGCAGAATGCCGTGGTGTTCTCGCTCGACATGGGCGCACTGCTGGCTGGTACCAAATACCGCGGCGATTTCGAGCAGCGCCTGAAGTCGGTGCTCAAGCAACTCAAGGACAATCCGAACGGCGTGCTGTTCATCGATGAAATCCACACCATCATCGGTGCCGGCTCGGCGTCGGGTGGCACGCTCGATGCTTCGAACCTGTTGAAGCCGGCCCTGGCCAGCGGACAGCTGAAATGCATCGGCGCGACCACCTTCACGGAATTCCGTGGCGTCTTTGAAAAAGACCATGCCTTGTCACGCCGGTTCCAGAAGATCGATGTCAATGAACCGTCGGTGGAACAAACCATCCAGATCCTGCGTGGCTTGAAATCGCGTTTCGAGG
>JBPBPY010000058.1:0-10317 GCA_050954505.1 Janthinobacterium lividum | reverse complement strand
GGTTTCGGTACCTACCAGGCGGCCAATTATGACGAGCTCATCGACCATCCGGTCGAGATGGGAAATTTTGCGCTGGCCACGTTCAAGGCGCATGGCGTGCCGCATGACATTGTCATTACCGGCAAGGTGCCGAACCTGGACCTCAAGCGTCTGGCGGCCGACCTGAAAAAAATCTGCGAAGCCCAGATTGCCTTGTTCGAACCGCTCAGCAGGAAAGCGCCCATGGCGCGTTATGTGTTCATGACCATGGCAGTAGGCGACGGCTACGGCGGGCTGGAACATCGCGCTTCCACCGCGTTGATCTGCAACCGTGCCGACTTGCCGGTGCTGGGGCAAAAGCAAGTCAGCGATGGCTACCGTACCTACCTGGGCCTGTGCAGCCATGAGTATTTCCATACCTGGAATGTCAAGCGCATCAAGCCTGCGGCCTTTGCCCCGTATGAATTGCAGACCGAAAACTACACCCCACTGCTGTGGCTGTTCGAGGGCTTCACCAGTTACTACGACGACCTGATCCTCCGGCGCACCGGCCTGATCGATGAAAAGGAATACTTCAAGCTGCTGGCCAAGACCATCAATGGTGTCTTGCGTGGCAGCGGCCGCACCAAGCAAAGCGTTGCCGAGTCCAGCCAGGATGCCTGGGTCAAATATTATCGCCAGGATGAAAACGCCGCCAATGCCATCATCAGCTATTACACCAAAGGATCACTGGTGGCGCTGGCGCTGGACTTGACCATCCGTGCCGAGACCCGTGGCCGCGTGACGCTCGACGACATCATGCGCACGCTGTGGCAGCGTTACGGCCGCGACTTTTACCGGCCTGGCGAAGAAGGCGGGCGCGGCATCACGGAGATGGAAGTCGACGCACTGTTCGAGGAAGTCAGTGGCCTGGATCTGTCGGCATTTTTCAAGCGCTATGTACGCGGCACCGAAGACCTGCCGCTGGCCCGACTGTTCAAACCCTTCGGTATTGCGTTGTCCGACACGCCTGGCGTGCCGAGGAAGGTCAAGCCTTCACTGGGCACGCGCACCGTCAAGGAATGCAAGAACTGCAAGCTCGCGACCGTGCATGAAGGCGGTGCCGCTCACCTGGCCGGCATGTCGGCCGGTGACACGCTGGTCGCACTGGACGGGTTGCGCATTACCGACAGCAGCCTGGAAACCTTGCTGGCCCGCTACCGGATTGGCGACATGGTCGTCATCCATGCCTTTCGCCGCGATGAACTGATGACATTTGACGTCATGCTGCTGGCCGATGCTGCCCCGCAGCTGGCAATCAGTGCCGAGGACAAGCCGGTTGGCCTGGCGCGGTTGCGCACAGCCTGGCTGAACTGATGCGGGCGCGTCGGCCGGAACGGCCGGCCTCGATCACGCAAACAGCCGCGCCAGTTCCAGTCCCGGATCGTCGGCGCGCATGAAGGTTTCGCCAATCAGAAAACCGTGGACATTGGCCGCGCGCATCTGTCTGACATCGTCGGGGCTGGCAATGCCCGATTCGGTGATCACCAGTTTGTCGGCCGGTATGTCGCCCAGCAGTTCGAGAGTGGTCTGCAGCGAAGTTTCGAATGTGCGCAGGTTGCGGTTGTTGATGCCCAGCAGGGCGGTCTTTAATCGCAGGGCGGCGAACAATTCTTCTTCATTGTGTACCTCCACCAGTACATCCATGCCCAATTCGTGGGCGCATGATTCCAGTTCGGCCATCAAGCCCTGGTCGAGTGCCGCCACGATGAGCAGGATGCAATCGGCGCCCCATGCACGGGCCTGGTAGACCTGGTAGGGATCGATCATGAAATCCTTGCGCAGCACGGGAATGGCGCAGGCATTGCGCGCTTGCTGGAGATAATCGGGCGACCCCTGGAAAAACTGTTCGTCTGTCAGCACCGACAGGCAGGCCGCGCCATGATCGGCATAGGTGGCAGCAAAGCGGGCTGGATGGAAATCGGCACGAATGACACCCTTCGATGGCGAAGCTTTCTTGATTTCGGCAATGACGCCGGCATGGCCCGCATCGATCCTGCGGCGCAGGCTGGCTTCAAAGCCGCGCAGGTCGGCGCGTAATGCGCTGTCGTTTTCCACATCTCGGCGCAGACTGGCCAGATCGCGACCGGTTTTCGCCGCCGCGACTTCGGCCGCTTTGACGGCAAGGATTCTATCGAGGATATCTGACATGACAAGGTCCTGGTTTACCCGGGATTACCCGGTGTGGCTGCCGAGCTGCTGGGTCACCCGGATGAATTGTTCGAGTTTTGCACGTGCCGCACCCGAGGCCAGCGTGCTTCGTGCCGTGGCCAGCCCGGCTTCGATCGAGCCTGCCACGCCGGCGGCGTACAAGGCCATGCCGGCATTCATGGCCACGATGTCGCGTGCCGGTCCATCGACATTGTCGAGCGCCTGGAACAGCATGGCTTTTGATTGTGCAGCGCCCTCGACGCGCAACTGGCGGGTGGAGGTCATTTGCAGGCCAAAGTCCTCCGGATGGATTTCATATTCGCGCACCTGGCCATTGACCAGTTCGCCGACCAGGGTGGCAGCGCCCAGCGAGACTTCATCGAGATTGTCGCGGCCCCAGACCACGACGGCATGCTCGGCACCGAGGCGCTGCAGCACGCGCACCTGAATGCCGACCAGGTCGGGATGAAACACACCCATCAAGATGTTCGGGGCGCCAGCCGGATTGGTCAGCGGCCCGAGGATATTGAAGATGGTCCGTACGCCGAGTTCGCGGCGCACCGGTGCAGCAAACTTCATGGCCGCATGGTGGTTCGGTGCGAACATGAAACCGATGCCGGTCTGGGCGATCGATTCAGCCACCAGCGCAGGGGCCAGGTTGATGTTTACGCCCAGGGCCTCGAGCACATCGGCGCTGCCCGATGTGGAAGAGACGCTGCGCCCGCCATGCTTGGCCACACGCGCGCCTGCAGCGGCAGCCACGAACATGGCAGCCGTGGAGATATTGAAGGTATTGGCGCCGTCACCGCCGGTACCGACGATGTCGACCAGCTTGCTGGTATCGGTGAGCGGCACCTTGGTGGCAAATTCACGCATCACCTGAGCTGCAGCGGTCACTTCGCCAACCGTTTCCTTCTTGACGCGCAAACCCATGGTGATGGCGGCAATCATGGCTGGCGACATCTCGCCACGCATGATGCGCCGGAACAGCGACAGCATTTCATCGTGAAAGATTTCACGATGTTCGATACACCGCAACAAGGCTTCCTGGTCACTGATGTTCATGCCGCCATCCCTGCTTTCGTCCTGCTTTCCATTCCGGATCATGCTGGCTGCGCATGGCGCTGGGGCTGCAGGAAATTTCTCAGCAGCGCATGGCCGTGTTCGGACAGGATCGATTCCGGGTGAAACTGCACGCCTTGAATGTCCAGTTCACGATGGCGCACACCCATGATCTCACCATCCGCCGTCCAGGCCGTGACTTCCAGGCAATCTGGCAGCGAAGCGCGCTCGATGGCCAGCGAGTGGTATCGAATTACGGTGCAAGGGCTGGGCAAACCCGCAAACACGCCAACGCCGGTATGTTCGATTGGCGACGTTTTGCCATGCATGACTTCGGCAGCACGCACCACCTTGCCGCCGAACGCGGCACCGATGGCCTGGTGTCCGAGACACACGCCCAGCAATGGCAGCTTGCCGGCAAAATGCTGCAGCACCGGCACCGATATGCCTGCTTCATGGGGCGAACACGGTCCCGGGGAAATGCAGATGCGGTCCGGTTTCAAGGCTTCGATTTCTTCCAGCGTGATGGCATCATTGCGCACCGTGTGCACCTGTTCCCCCAGCTCACCGAAATACTGCACCAGGTTGTAGGTGAAAGAATCATAGTTGTCGATCATCAGCAGCATTCAAATCTCCCCGTCCAGACCATCTTGCACCTGTTCTGCCGCCCGCAGTACAGCGCGCGCCTTGTTTTCGGTTTCCTGCCATTCCATTTCAGGCACCGAGTCGGCAACGATGCCGGCGGCCGCCTGCACATACAGCGAGCCATCCTTGATGACGCCGGTGCGAATGCCGATGGCCAGATCCATTTCGCCGCCAAACGACAGATAGCCCACCGCACCGCCGTAAATTCCGCGCTTGGTCAATTCCAGCTCGTCGATGATTTCCATGGCCCGTACCTTGGGCGCGCCCGACAGGGTACCGGCCGGGAAGGTGGCCTTGAGCACATCGAGATTGGACAGGCCGGCGCGCAGCGTACCCTCGACATTGGAGACGATGTGCTGGACATGGGAGTACTTCTCCACCGCGAATTTGTCTGTCACCATGACGCTGCCGGTTTCGGCAATCCTGCCTATGTCGTTGCGGGCCAGGTCGATGAGCATGACATGCTCGGCAATTTCCTTGGGGTCGGCCAGCAACTCGGTGGCCAGCTGGGCGTCGCGCTCCGGCGTTGCACCCCGTGGCCGGGTGCCGGCCAGCGGACGAATGGTCACCCGGCGGTGGGCGCCGCTGCCGCCTGCAGTGGCGGTGGCTGCGGTTTCGATGGCTTCATTGCGGACCAGGATTTCCGGTGACGCACCGATGACCTGCATGTCGCCGAAGTTATAGAAGTACATGTAAGGCGATGGATTGAGCGAACGCAGTGCCCGGTACAGTGACAGCGGCGAATCGACATAGGGCTTGCGCAGTCGCTGGCCGATCTGCACCTGCATCAGATCGCCCGCCATGACATATTCCTTGGCACGCGCCACGGCGGCAAGGTAGTCTGCCTTGGCAAATTCCCGCACCGTATCGGTCGGCGTGGAAGCCGACATGACCGGTGGTTCGACAGCGCGCCGCAGCTGTGCACGCAGCTCCCTGAGGCGCTGCTTGCCTTTGGTATAGGCTTCCGGTCTGGTCGGGTCACAATAGACGATCAAATACAGCTTGCCGGAGAGATTGTCGATGACCGCCAGTTCTTCCGTCACCAGCAGCTGGATATCGGGCAGGCCCAGGTCATCGCGCGGTGCGGTGTGGGCCAGTTTCCTTTCGATGTGGCGTACCGTGTCATAACCGAAATAGCCGGCCAGGCCACCGCAAAAACGCGGCAGGCCCGGGCGCAGCGCAACCTTGTAGCGCTCCTGGAACGTGGCAATGAAATCAAGCGGATTGCCCTGGTGCTGTTCGGTGACTTCACCATTGGTGAGGACTTCGATGCGCTCGCCATAGCTGCGCATGAGCGTTGCGGCCGGCAGGCCGATGAAGGAATAGCGTCCAAAGCGTTCGCCGCCCACCACCGATTCAAGCAGGAAGGTATTACGGCCGGCCTGGGTCGACTGGGCCAGCTTCAGATACAGCGTCAGCGGTGTTTCCAGGTCGGCAAATGCTTCGGCGATCAGGGGAATGCGGTTGTAGCCTTGCGTGGCCAATGATTTGAATTCGAGTTCGTTCATGTTTCTCTCCGGCCGCGCGCGGTCGCTGGCTAGTGGTGTTTAAAAACGTGGTCGTGCCTCCGGGGAATGGACGGCAGACGGCAAGTCGGGGTCAGATCGCCCAGGTTTGCCAGCGTCGCCAAAGCCAGGCCTCGAAGGCGCCTGGCGATGTGACGATACGTTTTTCAGTCAGGAACATGTGAATGCTGCGTGTGTTTGAAGAGTGTTCAAAATGCGCATGACATGAGCGCAAGCGAAGTGGCAGCCGGTCAGTCATTGTTGATCAGTTCCGCCGCTTCCAGCAGAGAATTGACTATACCATCCGAATCGACTGCCTGTATAGATTCGCCATGGTTGTAGCCATACGGTACATTCAAGATCCGGCAGCCGGCGGCGCGCGCGGCCTGGGCATCGTTGGACGAGTCGCCAATGGCAACGACTTGCGCAGGCAGCACGTTGAAGTCAGCGCAAACCTGCAGCATCGGCAACGGATCGGGTTTCTTTTTTGCCAGTGAGTCGCCGCCGTAGACGACCTCGAAAAATTCCCGCAGGCCGGTTTGCTCCAGCAGCGGCAGTGCCATGGCGATCGGTTTGTTGGTTACGCAGGCCAGTCGCACACCTTTGGCCTGCATGGCGCGCAAGCCTTCGAACACCAGGGGATAGGGTGTCGACATGCGGCCATTGAACGCCATGTAATGGCCCAGATAGGAAGCCCTGGCGCTGGCAAAGCGCGCACCGGCTTCCTCGGCGCTGTAGTCCAGCGCCAGCAGGCGCCGCACCAGGTCGTCGGCACCCTTGCCAATGTAGGAGGTAATGGTCTCGAGATCGACTGCTGCCAGGCCCAGCTCGGCGCGCATCTGGTTGGCGGCGGCATGCAGTTCGGGCGCGGTGTGCAGCATGGTGCCATCGAGGTCGATGATGGCCGCACGGATGCCGTTCAGAATTGCCGGTTTCGCGCCCGTGGCGACGGCGCCGTTCATGGCACCAGCGCCAGTTGCGTGCGCATGGCGTCGATGACCGTCTTGTAATCAGGCTTGCCGAAGATGGCCGAGCCGGCGACGAAGGTGTCGGCACCGGCTGCAGCGGCCGCGGCGATATTATCGATCTTGATGCCGCCATCGACTTCCAGCATGATGTCGCGGCCGCAGTCGTCGATGCGCCGGCGTACGGCGGCAATCTTTTCCAGCGCGTGGGCAATGAAGGACTGGCCACCGAAACCCGGGTTGACCGACATGATCAGGATGATGTCGAGCTTGTCCATCACATGATCGAGGAAGTGCAGGGGCGTGCCGGGATTGAAGACCAGGCCGGCCTTGCAACCATTGTCGCGAATCAGCTGCAGCGTGCGGTCCACATGCTCCGATGCTTCCGGATGGAAGGTGATGATGTTGGCGCCGGCCTTGGCAAAATCAGGCACAATGCGGTCGACCGGTTTGACCATCAGATGCACATCGATCGGTACCTGTACATGAGGACGGATCGCTTCGCAGACCAGCGGTCCAATGGTCAGGTTCGGCACATAGTGGTTATCCATGACATCGAAGTGGATGATGTCGGCGCCGGCGGCAACCACGTTGCGCACTTCTTCGCCAAGACGCGCGAAATCGGCAGACAGGATGCTGGGGGCAATGCGGTAGACAGGTGATTTTGCAGTCATGGATATCAGTGTGATCGAAACAGGCAAGGACAGGCCGGCGGCCAGCGCAGGCGACATTTTACCTTGCCGCAGCCGGTGCGGCGAAAGCCGGCATGGCCAGGCCGGTGGCGGTTTGCTGCAGATCCTGCTGCAAGCGTGCCCCTGCGCAGGCCGCGCGTACAGGCCGCACAACAAGCCTGCCTGTTGCCCATGACGTTCGGCCCGGCCATGCACTACACTTGAGTCCAACAGGCAAATCAATCACAAGGAATTACATGGCCGCTTATGAACTGACGGTAACTGTCAGAACGCAATACCTCGACAACCAATCCGAGCCCGATACCAGCACCTACGTGTTTGCGTACTCGATCACGATCAAGAACACCGGCCAGGTGGCGGCACAGGTCATTTCGCGTCATTGGGTCATCACCGATGCCAACAACAAGGTCGAAGAAGTGCGCGGCCTTGGCGTCGTGGGGCACCAGCCGCTGCTGCAGCCGGGCGAGCAATTCGAATACACCAGCGGTACCTCGCTGGCCACGCCGCAGGGGTCCATGCATGGCGAATACTTTTGCGTGGCCGAAGATGGCGAACAATTCGAAACCAAAATTCCCGAGTTCGTGTTGTCGCTGCCGCGTACCCTGCATTAAACCGGCGTTTCAGTCCTGGTGCGTTTCCTTCAGCGCCACCGGCTGTGAGTGCGAAGGCAGCGGTGCATCGGCAGGTGCCGGCACGTCTACGCTCACAGGACGGGCAGGGTCGGGCTGGTCCCGACGCTTGCCGGCATCGTCCACGGGTTGTTCCGGTCGACCTGAAAACATGGTCCACCAGACAACAAACATCAGTATGAAAAAAGCAAAGCCTGCTTCAACCATCAATATCCACATTCCCCAGTATCCCAATGTCATTCAATCGATCAAGTCTACTCGTTTGTGCCGCTGCCATTGCAGTTGGCATGTTCGGCTGCAGCACGCCGCCACCATTGACGCCTGCGGGTGCCTTGCCGGAAGGCGTGCCGGCCATTCCCGGCGCATCGGGCCAGTCTGCCGCCCCCGCGGCGCCCATGCCCTCGACCGGTGTCGTGCCACCTGGCAATGCCGGCAAGCCACCGCTGGCGCCGGGTTCGGCCTTCAAGCCGGGTGCCAAGCCACCAAAATATTTTCAGCCGGTCAGTTTTGCCAGCATCAGCGGCTGGGGACGTGACGATGTGCGCGAAGCCTGGCCCGCTTTCACCAATTCCTGCAATGTCTTGGCCAAGCGGCCGGAATGGAGCGAGGCCTGCGCCATTTCACGCAGCGTGGACGGCCGTAACCTCAAGGCCGTTCGTACTTTTTTCGAGTCGTTCTTCACCCCCTACCGTGTACTGAACACCGATGGCACCGACAATGGCCTGGTAACCGGCTACTACGAACCAGTGCTGAACGGTGCGCGCAAGCGTGGCGGCGCGTATCAGACCCCCCTGTACCGGGCGCCCACGGATATGCTGACCATCGACCTGGCGGGACAATATCCTGAACTCAAGAGCCTGCGCCTGCGCGGACGCGTGGTCGGCAACAAGGTGGTACCTTATTATTCGCGGTCCGAACTTGAGGGTTCCGGCAAACTCAATGGCAGTGAAGTGCTGTGGGTCGATAATGCCATCGATGCGTTCTTCCTCCAGGTGCAGGGTTCCGGCCGCGTGCGCCTGGCTGACAGCAATGAAACCGTGCGGCTGGCTTATGCGGATCAAAACGGTTATCCCTACCAGTCGATCGGCCGCTATCTGGTGGACAAGGGTGAAATGACACTCGATCAGGCATCAGCGCAGTCGATCAAGGCCTGGTACGTCGCCCATCCGGCACGGCAGAAGGAGCTCTTGAATGCCAATCCGAGCGTGGTGTTCTTCAAGGAAGAAAAGCTGCCCGATCCAGCGCTTGGTCCCAAGGGCGCTCTCGGGGTGCCGCTGACGCCCCAGCGCTCGATTGCCGTTGACACCCAGTTCGTTCCGCTGGGTGTGCCGGTCTTCCTGGCCACTACCCATCCGAACACCGAAGCGCCCCTGCAGCGCCTGATGATGGCACAGGATACCGGCGGGGCGATTCGCAGTGCAGTGCGGGCCGACTTCTTCTGGGGGTTCGGCAATGATGCAGGCGACAAGGCAGGGAAGATGAAGCAGCGCGGATCAATGTGGGTACTGCTGCCCAAGGCCGTCAACGTGCAGTAGCATTTCTTCGTGCACGGTTGTTTGGCAATGGCGCTAAACTGGATGGATTCTTAAAACGTCCTTCAAGGGAGTGAGACATGGCGGCTGAAAATACGACATACGAAACCATTCTGGTTGAAACCCGCGGCAAGGTCGGGATGATCACGCTCAATCGTCCCAAGGCGCTCAACGCGCTCAATGACCAGCTCATGACGGAGCTGGGCATTGCGTTGAAGGCTTTCGATGCCGACGACGACATTGGCTGCATGATCGTGACGGGCAGCGAGAAAGCCTTCGCCGCAGGTGCGGACATCACGGTCATGGCGAACTTCTCCTATATGGATGCCTACAAGGGCGACTTCATCACGCGCAACTGGGAAACCATTCGCAGCGTGCGCAAGCCGGTCATCGCGGCGGTGGCCGGTTTTGCACTCGGCGGCGGCTGCGAGCTGGCCATGATGTGTGACTTCATCATCGCTGCCGAGACAGCGAAGTTCGGACAGCCGGAAATCAAGCTGGGCATCATTCCCGGCGCCGGCGGCACCCAGCGCTTGCCGCGCGCGGTGTCGAAGGCCAAGGCCATGGACCTGTGCCTGACAGCCAGGATGATGGATGCCGCCGAAGCCGAGCGCGCCGGGCTGGTATCGCGCGTGGTGGCTGCCGACAAACTTCTCGAAGAAGCGCTGGGCGCAGCAACCGTGATTGCCTCCATGTCGCTGCCCACTGTCATGATGGTGAAAGAATCCGTCAACCGCGCTTATGAAACCACGCTTTCCGAAGGGGTCACCTTCGAGCGGCGCCTGTTTCACAGCACCTTTGCCACAGAGGACCAGAAAGAAGGCATGAAGGCATTCATCGAAAAGCGGGCACCGGCATTTCGTAACCAATAGATGGCGGTGCTAAGCGGATGGTTCTGGCAGCGGGTTGAAAAGCCGGAAAGAAAACCATGCGCTGACGGCTGTTGCAGAAGGTTTTGCCAGTGGTTGGACAGGAAGCGTCTGACCCCGGCTCCAACTTTTTCGAAATAGTTTGGCAGGTTCTTGCGGTAGCTCAAATCCTTTGCTATAGTTCGCCTCCTCGCAACAGCGCGGCTCTCGAAGAAAGCGAAAACGGGTGCGGCGAGGTAGCGATGCAGG
>JBPBPY010000016.1:0-10339 GCA_050954505.1 Janthinobacterium lividum | reverse complement strand
CCAGCTTTTTGATCAGCGCATCGAGCAAACGGTTGGGATCATAATTCTGGTCTAGTAAAAGGTCTTCCATCACATCTCCGGCAAAATGGTTATGTTGTGCGTCAAGCCGTGCGCCAGACTTGAGTGTACTTTCCTAAGGTAAATATTTCAACCAAACAATATGAGTGTGGAAAATTCGAAACAGGTTTGACAACTTGTTGACATATTGGTAATTTTTTGAGTCAAGTTGGCATTTATATCATGGCTGCAAAACAGCGCTTTTCTGACTGAATTGGCCACAAAGCCTTACAGGACGCGGTTGAACCACAACATCGACAGCAAGGCGGCCAGCATCACCAGAAACGCTCCTGCAGCGGCAAACAGGGCTGTGACCTCGGTTTCCTTCTTTTCCAGTATTAATCTGGCGTGCAGCGTCTGATATATTTTTTTTAATTCAGATGCCGTGCCAGCATAAAAATACTCACCATTGGTCAAGCTGGCGATTTTTTTCAGTGCCTCTTCGTCCAGACGCACCCGCATCGACCAGCCTTCGGCACCCAGGATCTCGCCATTGGTGGTGCCAATGCCAACGGTATACACTTTCACGCCACGTTCCGCCGCCATTTTGGAGGCCTCGATCGGGTCCGGACCCGTGGTGGTCTGTCCGTCGGTGAGCAAAATGATCACGGCTGAGGTGTAGGAACCCGGCGGCACCGGTTTGAAGGGTTCAGCGCCAGCCTTCGGCTTGTGGTCCAGCGAACCGCTGCGCGCCGGATCGTTTTGCACGGTCTCGTTGTCAACGCGCGGATTACTGGCCCGCAGGTCGAATTCGAGATCCGGGAAAATGGTCTTCAATGCCACCAGGATGCCGCTGCCGACAGCAGTGCCGTTCTGCAGTTGGAAGCGGTCGAGGGCGCCAAGCACATCTTCCCGGTTCAAGGTCGGTGGCTGCACCACCGAAGCGGTGCCGGCAAACGACACCACACCCAGCCGGGTGGTGCGCGGCTGCTCGGCCACGAACGCACGGGCGGCGGCCTGGGCTGCGGCAATACGGGTCGGCAAGACATCATTGGCGCGCATGCTGCCCGAGACATCGACTGCCAGGATCACGGTTTCCGACTGCGACGGCAAGGTCACGACCGCAGCCGGCCTGGCAATGGCGACCAGCAGCGCGGCCATGCCAAGCAGCAGCAGCAGCGGCGGCACGTGGCGCCGCAGGCCTTGCGCCGGACCCATGGCTTGCCGCAGCAAAGCAAAACTGGCGTAATGCACTGCGCGCCGGGTGCGCCGCCGCAGCAGCCAGACATACAGCAGCAGCAAAGCCGGCAACAGCAGCAGCAGCCATAACAATTCTGGCCAGAGAAAGTTCATGCGCTCTCCAGATGGGTGGGGATCGCTCCCGCGGTCATGCGTGCACGCTGCCGGCGCAGGTCGGCAAAGCGGACGATTGCCTCGAGCACGCTGTCATCGGTTGCCAGCTCCAGCACATCGACGCCGGCGGCGCGAAATGCCGAGCGCAAGCCTTCCTCGCGCTGGTCGGCGAGTGCCGCATAGCGCTGCCGAAAGCCGCGCGCATGGGTGTCGACAAACAGCTGCTCACCGGTTTCCGGATCCTGCATGGTCACCATGCCCAGGTCGGGCACGCGCATTTCGAGTTCATCATACAGGCGCACGGCCAGGACTTCATGGCGCAACGACAGCCGCGCCAAGGTCTGTTCCCAGCCTGGTACGCTGATGAAGTCCGACACCACGAACACCAGCGAACGGCGCGGTATGCCCTGCTGCGCCGTGCGCAGCAGGACATCGAGATCGGTGCCATGGCTTGCCGCATCGGCAGCGCGCCCTGCGGTGCGGCGCTGTTCGCCGGTGCCGTGCCCGTGTTCCTGCCGTACGCCGGACCCGTCGCGCCGCTGTGCCGGTTCCGCTGCCAGCCGCTGCCGGCGCGCCTGGCGTGCCATCAGGGCATGGACGATATGCAGGGCCTGGCGCCGGCCACTGCGCGGCGCGATCACTTCTTCGACCTCGGTGCCATACAACATTGCGCCGACGCGATTACCGTGCCGGCCCATCACCCGCGCCAGAACCGCAACGAACTCGGCGGAAATGTCCCGCTTGCTGGTCTGGCGCGAGCCGAAATCGAGCGAGGCCGACAGATCGAGCAGCAGCCAGGCATCGAGATCGCGCTCTTCGTTGAACACCCGTACATGGGGTGTCTGCAGGCGTGCCGTGACATTCCAGTCGATGTGGCGCACATCGTCGTCGTACTGGTATTCACGCAGTCCGGCCAGGTCCACGCCCTGGCCGCGAAACAGCGTGCGATAGTCGCCATGCAGCAAGCCATCGAGTCGACGAATGACTGTCCACTCAAGCCGGTGCAGCAAGGCTTCAGGATTGTTCGGCGACTCTGACATGGCTCTCCAGTGGACGCTCCGGTGCCGGCAAGTGCTTCATGATGCGATGGATCAGATGATCTGCGCTGACACCATCGGACAGGGCTTCATACGACAGCGAGAGGCGATGGCGCAGGACGTCGGGGGCGATATCGCGCACGTCTTCCGGCAGGACATAATTGCGTCCGCGCAGGAATGCCAAAGCGCGGGCGCCTTCGACCAGCTGGATCGAGGCGCGCGGGCTGGCACCATAACCGAGGTATTGCTCCACATTCGGCACGCCCAGACGTTCCGGGTTGCGGGTGGCCGCAACCAGGCGTACGGCATAGTGCACCAGCGATGGATCGACATAGCCGGTGCGGCATTCCAGCTGCAACAGCGCAAGCTGTTCGATGCTCGATACCGCCGCCACCTGCACCGCCGGTCCGGTGACGCGGTTGACGATCACGGCTTCTTCCTTTTCCGTCGGGTAGTCGATCAGCACCTTCATCATGAAGCGGTCGATCTGCGCTTCCGGCAAGGGATAGGTACCTTCGGTCTCGATCGGGTTCTGGGTCGCCATGACGAGGAAC
This sequence comes from Janthinobacterium lividum, assembly GCA_050954505.1. Classification (GTDB taxonomy): domain Bacteria; phylum Pseudomonadota; class Gammaproteobacteria; order Burkholderiales; family Burkholderiaceae_D; genus JAQGMO01. The sequence continues at coordinate 7,398 of JBPBPY010000016.1, read as the reverse complement.
GGGCGCGGCACCGGGTGGCTGGTGCCGGCAATCGTCACCTGGCGCTCCTGCATGACTTCCAGCAAGGCGCTCTGCACCTTGGCTGGCGCGCGGTTGATTTCGTCGGCCAGCAGCAAATTGGTAAACACCGGCCCCAGGGAGGTCGCGAACTCGCCGGTTTTCTGGTTGTAGATGCGCGTGCCGATCAGGTCGGCCGGCACCAGGTCAGGCGTAAACTGGATGCGCTTGAAACTGCCGCTGATGACACGCGCCAGGGTATTGACCGTCAATGTCTTGGCCAGGCCCGGTACGCCCTCCACCAGCAGATGGCCCTGGGCCAGGATGGCCACGAGCATGCGTTCAAGAAAATGGTCCTGCCCGACCACCACTTTCTTGACCTCGTAAAGAATCGCCTCCATCTGCTGCGCGACACTGGTCGCAGAGCTGGAATGTGCCATCGCTGCTGCGACGGGTTCTGACTGGGCTGCTGAGGTGTCATCCATGGTGATCCTGTCTGTGGCGCTGGCAATCGGCGCTCGTGGTCATTTGTTGCAGGGTCATTTCTGCACGCGAAGGTGCGCTTGTTTTCCATGATATTGCAAGCACAGCAATCAGAAAGGCGACATGCCAATGGCCGAGGCGGCATTTTCGATCGGCACCGCAAAGCCGATCCCGATGAACACCCGCTCGGCACTCGGGTTGAGAATTGCGGTGACAATGCCGACCACTGCGCCATCCATGGTGACCAGCGGCCCGCCTGAATTTCCCGGATTGACTGCGGCATCGAACTGGATCAGGTTCGACAAGGGCCGCTTGCCGGTCTGCCCCTGGTATTCGCGCCGCAGGCCGGAGACAATGCCGCTCGACACCGATGGTCCGATTCCAAATGGAAAACCAACCGCGATGACCTGGTCTCCCGGCCGCAATTCCTTGGTCGAGCGCAAGGTTGCAGCCTGAAGATCATCGGGAATCGCGCTGGCCTGCAGTACCGCCAGATCGTTTTCGGGCTGGGCGCCAATCACGGTGGCCGTCGTCACCAGGCCGTCGGCAAATTCGATTTCGATCTTGTCGGCACCGGCCACGACATGCAGGCTGGTCAGGATGGTGCCCTTGTCGACCACCACCACGCCGGTACCAACGCCGCGTACCTTGCTGTTGTCCTTGACGTCGAGTTGCCGCACCCGCACCACGGAGCGGCTGATTTGTTGGAATGCCCTGGTTTCCGGCGATGGCAGGACCTTGTTGCTCAAGGTGTGAAAGACGGCCTTGTCGATGTCGGCCTGGGTCAGGGCCTGTGCCTGCGGTTGCCAATGCAGCCAGCTCAGCAGCACCAGCAGCGTTGCCGCCGAAGAACCGACGATCAGGACCAGCCGCTCGCGCGCGCGCAGTTGTTGCTTGAGCCGCCGGCCGAGCTGGCGCATCACTGAGGCAAACTTGTTCCTGCGGACGGGACCGTCGGGCTGCTGCGGCTGTTGCCCGGGCGGCAAGCGATTGCCCTGCCCGTGCGCCTCGGACGAACTGCCGCCCTCCCCGGTGCGCGATCGGTTTTGCCAGGACGCCGGCACGGGAGAGGGGCCAGCGCTGCCGGCTTTTTTGCCGCCGGGGCGGCGCGCACCGCTCCAGGCTTCATCGACATCAATGCCCAGCGGTGCGTACGCCGCACCCGTGCGGCCGAACTGTCTGCCGGAACCGGAGGAAGTGCCTGAAACCGATGCTGCATCAGCCTGCTCTCGTCCTGCGCCAGGTGGTTCGCCGGGATGTGACGAAGCGCCAGCCGTTTCGATGAAATCCCCATCGCGACCGATGGCGGCAGGCTCGGCCGGATCCGTTTCCGGGGTCGAAAGCGGTCGCGCAGGTCCCAGGCGGCGTGATCTGCTGTAGAGAGGAATTTTTTTCATCTCGCTGTCACCAATGGTTGGGCAGGTTGGGCAAACGCACGCCGATTGGTCGGCGACCGCAATGATGGGCAAAGGGACTGAAAGGCAAATCGAGGTTTCATTCTAGCCTTTCCTGGATTGCTCGGAAAGCAGCATTTCATCGAAGAATCGATTGCAAATTGCCTTATACCAAGATCTCACACATCGATCACCGTGTGACTGCAAGTTGCGCACAAATTCAGTGGACAATCCTGTGGATAACTATGCCTGCCTTGTATCAAGTCATTGAAACGAAAGCATTTACCGCCCCTGCCCGCATTCGATGCAGCGCTGCTGCCGATACTGAGTCAGCGTCGGGATATGGTACGCTTTCGCCCCTGATACATTGCCAATGAAGAAAAACCCGCATGCTCAACCAATTTACCCATACCGGCCGGCTGCTGGCAGCAAGCGTTGCGGCTTTGCTCATGGGCGCTTGCGCCACGCCTGCACCGCCCGCCGAAGAGCCAGCCGCACCGGTCCCCGCAATTGCTGTCAACGTGCCAGCGCCGGCCGCGCCCGCGCCGGCGCCAGCCGGCGCACCGGCGCCTTCCGCAGCACAGCTTGCCCTGCTGCGCGACTGGGAAACGCAGCAGACCCGGCTCAACAATGTTGCTGCGCCGCTGTTGATCAAGAATACCGCACTGTGCAAACGCCAGGCGCGCGAGCTGGCCGGGTTTACTGCCAAGACCCAATATTCCTATTCGAAAGACATGATCGGTGCGGCACAGGCTGCATTTGGCCTGGGTGAACAACTGCAGGTCATGAGCGTCATGCCAGGCAGCGGCGCTGAAAGCAGCGGTTTGCTGGTGGGCGACCGACTGGTCAGTGCCCAGGACCGCCCGGTGCCGCGTGGCCCGAATGCCGAACGCGACGCCGCCGCCGTGTTTGGCGCTGCCATGCAGGGCCGTTCCAGCCTGAGTTTGAAAATCGTGCGCGCCGGTGCACCGATGACCATCGAAGTTCCGCTGACCCGTGCCTGTGCGTTCGGCATCGAACTGGGCAATGCCGATTATGTCAACAGCTACACCGATGGCCAGCAGGTCATGGTTACACGCGGCATGCTTGCCTACGTCAAGTCGGACCAGGAACTGGCCAATGTCTTGGCCAAGGAAATATCCCATGCCATCCTGACACCGCCACCACGTCCGGCATGGCGGGCCATGATTGCCAGCCTGCGCATGTTTTCCAGTGCCGATCCGGGCGGCTCTCGCGACGCCCTGCGCGCGGCACTGAAGCCGTATTCGCCGGTGCTGGACTCGACGGCAGACAAGCTGTCGCTCTACATGCTGGCCGCCGGCGGATATGAAATCGACGACACCCTGGAATTCTGGAAGCGGCTGGCCACGCGCTACCCTGCCACCGATCGGGACAGTCATACGGCCCTGCATCCGGCCAGCGCCTACCGGTTTTCCGTCATGACGGCGGTGGTGCGGGTCGTGAAATCGAAAATGGTGCGTGACCTGCCGCTGGTGCCTTGAGATGGGCCGTGGCGCCAAGGCAACGGAACATGTAAGTGTCTGTTTCGCCTGCTGCGCGACGCGTCATTTGTCTCTACAGTACAAGGGTGCCAGCGCCTTTGCATTGACCACCTCGGTCGCCGCTGCTGGCCAGCAGAAATGGAAACCATCATGTTCAGCAAAAAATTGATCTATGTGGCATTGCTTTCAGCTGCCACCACCTGCGCCTCGGGCGCAGCAATGGCATATGGCGAGGGGGCCGGCCTGGTCACCGGCGGCGTGGTCGGCGCGCTGATCGGCAACAGCGTCAATGGCCGCAACGGCGCCATCGTCGGCGGCGTGCTCGGTGCAGCGGTCGGTGCCAGCGCTGCCGGCAACTACAACAATGGCTATTATGCCCAGCCGGCCCCGGCCTATTATCCACCGCAGACTTCCCAGACCTATTACGCACCGCCTGCCGTGTATTCAGCGCCGGCGCCGGTATATTACGAAGCGCCGCAGGTGACTTCCCAGGTCACTTATTACCCATCGGCCCCGGTCTACTATGCGCCGCCGGTGTATGTCGAACGTGTGTATGGCGGCTATGGCTATTATGGCGACCGTCGCGGACACGACCGGCATGGCTGGAGATAAGTCGCCCGCCTGAGCCTTCCCCTTTGGGGGACTGGCTCCGCAGCGTCAGGCTGTGCAGCATCACCGTTCTTCGGCGCCGTCGGCAATCTTCACCTTGCGCAGCAATGCCAGAATCACCAGCGCCAGGGCGGTGCTCAACACTGCCGTGGCTTCCCTCCCCATGCCGGCTGCGATGCCGATCGCCGCAGTCAGCCAGATGCTTGCTGCGGTCGTCAAGCCACGGATTTCCCGTTCATCGTTGAGCTTGATGATGGCGCCGGCGCCGAGAAATCCCACCCCCGCAATCACGCCCTGCAACACCCGGCTCATGTCGGCAATGCCGGTGCCGATCTGCAGCGGCACCAGAACGAACAAGGCCGAACCCAGGGCCACCAGCATATGGGTTCGCAACCCAGCCGACGTGCCGCGCGTCTCCCGTTCATAACCGAGCAGTCCGCCCAATGCCACGGCCACCACCAGTCTGATGGCCACCTGTGTGACCTGCTGCACATCGGCCAGGTCGGAAAATTCCGTTTTGACGGTGGCAAGCGCCGTCATCCACCAAGTCGTGTTTTCCACCCATCGCTCCCTGTCGTTTTCCCGTTTCCATCAAAATTGTTGCCGCACAACAAAATATTTGCCCATTTGCAAAAGTCGCCATGTTTCCCGCAGGCTACCATGCTATTCTTGATCGTCGTTGCGCAACGGCGTCCGAGGCATCATATCGAAACATGGCTGGCCAGGTCGATACCGATCGTGCACCGATGGACGACCGTCTGCATGCAAACGGACCGGAACCCACTTTTTCATTCATGCCATGACACCAGTCCCATCGATAGACCTGCCTGCGTTTCCTTTCCATCATGGCGACAATGCAACGTTGATTCGCGGTTTTGACTGGGCAGCAACGGCACTGGGCGCCATCGACAACTGGTCTTCAACGCTCAGGTCCACGGTATCGCTGATGCTCGATGCCGCCGTGCCGATCACCCTGATCTGGGGCGATGAGGGCAACCTGATCTACAACGATGCCTACAGCGAGTTTGCCGGTACCCGCCATCCCACGCTGATGGGGCTGCCGGTACTGCAGGCCTGGCCGGAAGTGGCCAGCTTCAATGCCAACGTCATGGACCGTACCTACCTGCGTGGTGAAACCCTGCTGTACCGCGACATCCACATGACCCTGGAGCGGCGCGGGGTTCCGGACGACATCTGGCTCAATCTCGATTACAGCCCGGTACGTGACGATCAGGGCAGCATTGTCGGCGTGCTGTGCATTCTGCGCGACACCACTGCCCGCGTCCATACTGAGCAGCGCCTGCGCATTGCCCAGGAGGCCGGGGGCGTCGGCATCTTCGAATGGTTTCCCGATACCGGGCGCATGGAAGTGTCCGACGAATATCGCCGTATCTGGGGCCTGCCAGCCGACGGCGTGGTCACCGAACGCATGCTCATCGACCTGCTGCATCCGCAGGACCGCGAAAATGCCGGCCCCTCCAAACTGCACCAGGCCAATCCACTGACGTATGCGGAATATCGCCGCTTCGACCCCGCCACCGGCGCAGTGCGGTGGATTGGCCGGCGCGGCGAAGTGGTCTCCGGCCAAGGCAGTGGCAGCCGGCGCTTCGTTGGCATTGCCACCGACATTACCGAGCGCAAGCTGGCCGAGCAAGCCATGGCAGACTTGATGTCCACGCTCGAACAGCGCATCGAGATTCGCAGCAAGGAATTGCAGGCAACCCAGGAAGCGCTACGCCATAGCCAGAAGATGGAATCGCTCGGCAAGCTTACCGGCGGCGTGGCGCACGACTTCAACAACCTGCTGCAGGTCATTTCGGGAAACCTTCAATTGCTGGCCATCGACATTGCCGGCAATGAACGCGCCGAACGCCGGGTCAGCAGTGCGATTGCCGGGGTCAGCCGCGGTGCCAAGCTGGCCAGCCAGTTGTTGTCGTTCGGCCGGCGCCAGCCGCTGGAACCGAAGGTGGTCAACATCGGCCGCTATATCGCCGGCGTGGACGACATGCTGCGCCGCGCGATCGGTGAAGCCATCGAAATCGAAACCGTGATTGCCGGCGGACTGTGGAACACGCTGGTCGACCTGACCCAGATCGAGAATGCCTTGCTCAACCTGGCCATCAACGGCCGCGACGCCATGGAGGGCACCGGCCGCCTGACCATCGAAGTCGGCAATATCGTGCTTGATGACGACTACGCCGGCAAACACGATGAAGTGGCGGCAGGCGAGTACGTCATGCTGGCGGTTTCGGACACTGGCTCGGGCATGTCGGCCGACATCATGGAGCAGGCCTTCGAACCGTTTTTCTCGACCAAGCCCGAGGGCAAGGGCACCGGTCTGGGGCTGTCGATGGTCTATGGCTTCGTCAAGCAATCTGGCGGCCATACCAAGATCTACAGCGAGGTCGGACATGGCACGACCATCCGGATCTATCTGCCGCGTGCCGAGCAAGGCGAGGAAGTGGTCAGCAGCACTCCGCCACCGCCGGTGACCGGCGGCAGTGAAACCATCCTGGTTGCCGAAGATGACGAGAACGTCAGTGCCACCGTACTCGACCTGCTCACTGGCCTCGGCTATCGGGTGCTCAAGGCGCGCGATGCAGCAACCGCCCTGACGGTCATCGAAAGCGGCGTGGCCATCGACCTGTTGTTTACCGACGTGGTCATGCCCGGCACGCTGAAAAGTCCGGAACTGGCCCGCATTGCAAGGGAGCGGCGCCCGGGCCTGGCCGTGCTGTTTACCTCCGGCTATACCGAAAATGCCATTGTCCATGGCGGGCGTCTCGATGCCGGTGTCGAACTGCTCAGCAAACCCTACACGCGCGAGGCGCTGGCCCGCAAGATTCGCCAGGTGCTGAAAACCCGGCGTGGGCTGACGGTCGTGAAATAGGCCATCCTGTTTGCGGGCTGCCCATGCCATTGTCATTGCCATTGCCATTGCCATTGCCATTGCCATTGCCACAAATTGTGCCGGACAGGCGACAATTCACGCCGAATCTGAAAATCACCCTTCACAAGCCAGGGGTTCTCCCCTATAATCTTGTCTTTCGCGGCTGTAGCTCAGCTGGATAGAGTACTTGGCTACGAACCAAGGGGTCGTGGGTTCGATTCCTGCCAGCCGCACCAGACGTTAAAGGGTCCATCGAAAGATGGACCCTTTTGTCTTTGGAAAATCGATATTGCGCCGCGTTTTTCGAGCGGGTTTCCCGCATGGCATCGGGCCGAGACCGATTTTTTCCAAAACTGCCATCAGATTTGCTGCTGCAGCAACTTTTTTTGCACAGGCCGCAATTTGTCATTCCCATCCTGGCATATTTCCCCTATACTCCTGCCTTTCGCGGCTGTAGCTCAGCTGGATAGAGTACTTGGCTACGAACCAAGGGGTCGTGGGTTCGATTCCTGCCAGCCGCACC
>JBPBPY010000482.1:0-10380 GCA_050954505.1 Janthinobacterium lividum | reverse complement strand
AGAAAAAACGCGGCGACCTGCGCAACCGCTCGCTGGGTTTCGTGTATCAGTTCCATCACTTGCTGCCCGAGTTTTCCGCGCTCGACAACGTCGCCATGCCGCTGATGATCCGCCGGGTTGGCCGCAGCGACGCACGCCAGCAGGCAGCGGCCATCCTCGACCGGGTGGGCTTGTCTTCACGGGTTTCGCATGTGCCGGGCGAATTGTCGGGCGGCGAGCGCCAGCGGGTGGCCCTGGCGCGGGCGCTGGTGACCCGGCCGGACTGCGTGCTGGCCGACGAGCCCACCGGCAACCTCGACCGCCAGACTGCGCACCAGGTGTTCGACCTGATGCTGGAGCTCTCGCGCACGCTGGGCACGGCATTCATCATCGTCACGCATGACATCGAGCTGGCGCGCCATTGCGACAGCGTGCGCCGGCTGTCTGGCGATGGCTTGCACCCGTATGTGGATTGACACCCACTGCCATCTCGACGCCGGCGAGTTCGGTGCCGAACGTGACAGCATTGCGCGCCAGGCAGCGGCAACCGGCGTCGGCGCCATCGTCATCCCGGCAGTGGCGCATGCCAACTTTACCGAGGTGGCCGCGCTGGCCGGCCGGCATGGCAACCTGGTGTATGCCTTGGGCATTCATCCGATCTGTGTGCCGCAAGCAGGCGAGGACGACCTCGCAGCGCTGCGCATTGCAGTCGCCAAGGGGGTCGGGCAGGATCGCAAATTCGTGGCCATCGGCGAGATCGGCCTGGACTTTTTCGTGCCGGCGCTGACCGAAGCGCCGTTGCGTGAAAAGCAGGAATATTTTTATGCCGAACAGTTGAAGATTGCGCGCGAGTTCGGCTTGCCGGTGTTGCTGCATGTGCGCCGCTCGCAGGATATCGTCCTCAAACACCTGCGCCGCATTGCGGTTGCAGGCGGCATTGCGCATGCCTTCAATGGCAGCTTCCAGCAAGCGCAGGCGTTCATCGGCCTGGGATTGAAACTGGGGTTCGGTGGCGCCATGACCTTCACGCGGGCCTTGCAGATCCGGCGCCTGGCTTCCGAGCTGCCGGCCGAGGCGCTGGTGCTGGAGACCGACGCGCCTGATATTTCACCGGCATGGCTGCACCCACAACGCAACAGTCCAGTGGAAATCCCGCGCATCGGTGAAGTCCTGGCACAACTGCGCGGTGTGCCGGTTGAGGAAATTGCGGCAATCACCAGCGCCAACGCGCGTGCCGCTTTGCCGCGCTTGATTGGCGCCTGATTCCAGGGTTGTGACGAGCCGGATCACTCCCGTACCAGGCAAACTACCATTTCGCTCCAAACACCGCTTTCAATTCCTCGATCGCCGCGGCAGACAGCGGCGCCGGTTTTGGATTGGTCATCAACCACAGCCGCGCAGTTTCTTCCAATTCCTCCAAGGCGTGGCTGGCCCTGGCAACGGAGCTTTCCCAGATCACCGGCCCGATACGCTCCAGCATCACACCGCGCACCGAGGCTGCAATCGCCGCGACCTCGCTGGCCACTTCAGGGGCACCCGGGTAGCGATAGCCGATCAGCGGAATATGGCCAACCTTCATGACCTGATACGGCGTCAAGGGCGGCAGGATATCGTCGCTGTGCCACACACCGGCCAGCGTCAGGGCGACCAGGTGCGTTGAATGCGTATGGACAACGCCGCGCGCCGAAGGATTGTTGTCGTAGATCTGGCGATGCAGGGCCAAGGTCTTCGAAGGTTTGTCGCCGCTGACCCAGCTGCCATCGAGCGCCACTTTCGCCAGCCGCAACGGTTGCAGCCGACCCAGGCAGGCATCGGTCGGCGTGATCAGCCAGCCATCGTCCAGGCGCGCGCTGATGTTGCCGGCGCTGCCGACCGTATAGCCGCGCGCGAACAGGCTGGCACCGGTTTCACAGATTTCTTCGCGCAGGGCCATTTCGGCGGCGCCGATGCCTGCGCACGCTTGTTCTTCCCTGGCCGCACTCTGGCTGCGTGGTGCCGCCACCGTCTCGCCACTTTGGCCCGCAACACGGGCGCAGGCCAAGCCAACGCTGCTGGCGGCGCCGGCGGCGTTGCGTTCGAGCAGGTTATCGGTCGTTATTTCAGTTCTCCCGAGAGGTGACGCAAGGCCTTGTCGAAGAAATCGACACTGCCGAAGTTGCCCGACTTGAGCGTGATCGAAATCGGTTCTGCGGTACCCAGCGCCACGGTCAGCGGCACGCCTGGATCGATTTGCCGGCCAATGCGCAATCCCTTGATTCCCAGCGCCTGCACGACGGCACCCGAGGTTTCGCCACCGGCCACCACGAAGCGCCGCACTCCCGCTGCCAGCAAGCCGCGCGCAATCGCCGCCAATGCTGCTTCGACCAGCGCGCCGGCGCGCTCGACTCCCAGACTCTGCTGGACAGCCGCGACTTCCTCCGGTTTGCTGGTGGCATAGATCAACACTGTTTCCTGCTGGTCGGCAAAGCGCAGCGCCTGCCCAACCACGTCTTCACCGCGGCCCAGCGCCAACGGGTCGATCCGAAACGCCGGCCGGCCGCTGCCCAGCCAGGCGCCAACCTGGCCATTGGTGGCTTTCGAGGTGCTGCCTGCCAGGACTGCTGCGCGTCCTTCGGCCAAGGGCAGGGTGGCTGCATCGGCGCTGCCGGCAAGCAGGCCCCGGCGGCGAAAGTTCTCCGGCAAGCCCATGGCAATGCCGGAACCGCCCGTGACCAGCGCCAGGTCGGCGCAGGCCTCGCCCAGGCGCAGCAGGTCCTGGTTCGAAATGGCGTCGGCAATGGCGATTTTGCTGCCCTCGGCGCGCAGTGCAACTAACCGTTCGGCAATGGCCGCGCTGCCGTTGGCAACGTCGTCATAGCGCAGCAGACCCACGGGCAGTGAAGTCTGGCACGACAGGACGCGCACCAGGTTGGCATCTTTCATGGGCGTCAGCGGATGGTGTTCCATGCCCGATTCATTGAGCAGATTGTCCTGCACAAACAGATTGCCGCGGTAGACCGTCCTGCCCGCTTCCGGAAATGCCGGGCAGGCAATGGTGAAGTCGCTGCCCAGCGCCGCCAGCAGCGCTTCGCTGACCGGGCCGATATTGCCGGCGTCGGTGGAGTCGAAGGTGGAACAGTATTTGAAGACGATTTGCGTGCAGCCGCGTGCCCGCAGCCAGGCCAGCGCCTCGAGCGATTGCCGCACGGCTTCCTCGGCGGGAATGGTGCGCGACTTGAGCGCAACGACGATGGCGTCGGCATCGACCTCGCTGGCCAGCGCTGCGTCGGGAATGCCGATCGTCTGTACGGTGCGCATGCCGCCACGCACCAGCATGTTGGCAAGATCGGTGGCGCCGGTGAAGTCGTCGGCGATGCAGCCCAGCAGGGCGGAGGCAGAAGTCATTGGTTGTCCTGGTCCTTCGGCAGATCGAGACGGCATGGGCAGCGAGAATTGTGCTTACGCGTGCGCTTGTACAGCGCATCGTGCCATGCAGAATCTTGGCCTGTTTTATGGCATGGTTGATATCGAAACAGCATGTCGGATTTTACCGGCCAAATCAAGTTCGGTGTGAATATTTGTGAAAGTAATTGACCTTTGTGTGAAAAGCCAACTATCATCGCCGCATTGTTGTCAGAATTACTCATAAAAATAATGGTTCGAGATAGCACGGGCGTTCGCGCAACGTCGGGAAGCTGTGCCTGCCGAACCAATCCTGCGTCAACCGACGGCAGCATCGGCTGCCTGCATTGATGCCCTCGGGCCTTGCTTGTGCCCGTCTTTGCAACGCCGGTTCCGCTACGGTTGCAAGACACCCGCCGCGGCCCGGGATGTGCATGGCGCCCGCTGTTTGTCCTGACGCGTTTCGCCATGCCGTGCTTGCCCCTGCGGCTGGACCGGTGCATGTCACGGCAAGCGCAGGCGCAGGCCAGGTGCATGCCGGACCCTGCATTGATTACCCCAATATTGCCTTTTCGAGGAACACCATGAATTTCGAATTATTGTTTGCCGCCCAGTCCACCCAACAGGTCAGGTATGCACTGACCGGCGCCAAGGGTGGCTTTTCCCGCACGCTGCTGGCGCAAACGCGCCGCATGCCCAACCTGGTGCCGGCGGTGCTGTGCGACCTCGATCTCGATGGCCTGGAAGCGCTGTGCCTGGAACTGGGTTTTGCTGCGGACATGCTGCTGCGCTGCGCCGATGCCCAAGCCGTTGCTGCCGCGCCAGCCGACAAGATCCTGCTGGTCGCCGATGTGTTCGCCATGACGGCTGCCAGCTACGACATTCTGGTGGAAGCCACCGGCAACCCGGCCATCGGCTACCGCGTGGCGCGCCAGGACCTCGAAGCCGGGCGCCATGTCGCCATGGTCAGCAAGGAGGTCGATTCGGTCGCCGGCATCGCGCTCTCGCGCCTGGCAGCCCGGCATGGCGTGGTCTATACCACCGCCGATGGCGACCAGCCTGCCAACCTGATCGGCTGGGTCAGCTGGGCCCGTATGCTCAATCTCGACATTATCGCCGCCGGCAAGTCGAGCGAATACGACCTGGTGTTCGATCCGGCCACCGGCAACGTGACCCAGTTCGGCAGCACCGTCGCCGCACCCGCCATGGGCGCGCTGCTCTCACTGGGCGAAAACATTCCCGAAACGCTCGCTGCGCGCCGCGCTGCGCTTGGTGGATTGAAAACCTCGGCAACCGCCGATTATTGTGAAATGTCGGTGGTGGCCACCAATACCGGCCTGGTGCCCGACACCGAACTGCTGCACTATCCGATCGCCCGCACAGCCGAACTGGCCGACATCTATGCACTGCGTGACCACGGCGGCGTGCTGGGCGGCAGCGGCAGGATCGAAGTCTTCAACGTGCTGCGCCTGCCGGAAGAGGCCAGCTTTGCCGGCGGCGTGTTTGTCATCGTGCGCACCCACGACCGTGTCACCTGGGAACTGCTGGCGCAAAAGGGCCATGTCGTCAGCCGCGACGGCAACTACGCTTGCATGTACCTGCCATACCATTTCATGGGTGTGGAAACCCCGATCACGCTGCTCAACGCCGTCCTGCACAAGCGTGCCTCGGGCAGCGACAAGCCGAGCCAGTGCGCCATCCTGGGCGGACGCACCACGGTCGACATTGCTGCCGGCACGGTGCTCAACATGGGCGGCCATCATCACGACGTCACTGGCGTACAGGCATTGCTGCTGGCCCGCAGCGAAGCGCCGGCCGATGTGGCGCCACTGTATCTGGCCGCCCATGCAACAGCGGCGCGCGACATCAAGGCCGGGACCTTGCTGTCGATTGCCGACCTGGCCAACTACGACGCCGCATTGTGCGAAGCATGGCAGTCCGGCTTGAACGCCTCTTGACCGCGCCGGGAAAATCATGAGTTCAGAAATCATCACCCTGCTGATGGCCGTGGGTGCGGTCATTGTCCTGATCCTGCTCATCACCAGGCTCAAGCTCAATCCATTCCTGGCGCTGGGCTTGTCGGCCATCGGCCTGGGTCTGGTTGCCGGCATCGGCGCCACCGAAACCATCAATGCATTTGCCAAGGGTTTTGGCGCTGCACTGTCGAAGACCGGTCCGGTCATCGGCCTGGGTACGCTGCTGGGCGGCATACTGCTCGGCTCGGGTGGTGCCGACCGGATTGCCAATGCCTTTTTGGGTTCGCGTCCGATCAAGACGATTCCCTGGGCAATCTGCGCCGCAGCGCTGCTGATCGGCATGCCGCATCTGTTCGATGTCAGCTTCATCATGCTCGCTCCACTGGTGTACACGGTCGCCAAGCGTACCGGCACCCATCTGCTGTACATCGGCTTGCCGCTGGCAGCCGGCCTGTATGTCTCGCATGGCTTGCTGCCGCCGCATCCGGCGCCCACCCTGGCGGTGGCGGCTTACCATGCCAACACGGGCCTGACCATCTTCTACGGCTTGATCATCGGCATTCCCACTGCGGTCATCTGCGGACCGCTGTTTACCCGCTTTGCCGGCCGCTGGTTCGGCCCGTCCCCGGACCTGACCACCGGGCCGGTCGGTGCCCGCGAAGGCGCCGACGATGGCCGCAAGGTGTCGCTGGCCGCTTCCATCATTGCAGTGTTGCTGCCACCGGGCTTGATGCTGCTGGGGACGCTGGGCATTGCCGGGTCGGAAAAAGGCAGCGCCCTGCGCGCTATCTCCAGCGCCATGAACGACCCCATCCTGTCCTTGCTGGTGGCGGTGATCTTTGCTTTTTTTGCCCTCGGCCTGCGCTCGGGCTACAACCTCGAGCAGGTGCAGAAGATGGCCAGCAAGGGCCTGGCCCCACTCGGCGCAATCCTGTTGATCCTGGGTGCCGGCGGCGGCTTCAAGGAAATGCTCAGCGTGATCCATCTCGATGCCTTGATCATCCATCATGCCGCCACCTGGCCTGTCAATCCGCTGATCCTGGCCTGGGCCATTGCCGCCTTGCTGCGCATCTGCATCGGTTCAGCCACCGTGGCCACGGTGGCTGCCACCGGCATCGTCGCGCCCCTGGTGCTGGTGCATCCGGAGCTCTCGCCGGAATTGCTGGTGCTGGCCACGGCGTCCGGTGCCGTCATGCTGTCGCATGTGAATGATTCGGGCTTCTGGCTGTTCAAGGAGTATTTCCAGCTCAGCGTGGCACAGACCTTCCGCACCTGGACGCTGATGCTGTCGCTGCAGTCGCTGCTGGGCATTATCGGCGTACTGGTCATCGAGGCAGTGATTCGTTAAGATGCGAGGCCGGCCGCTCCTGGCCGGCCGATCCAGCGCAACGCCATGCGTCTGCCCAGAAAAGACATGCCTACCGAATCCCCAGCGCCGGTCAACCCGGGCGCACCCATCATCCCGGACCAGCGCCGCGAACTGATCCTGCGCCAGCTGCGCAAGCATCAGGTCCTCAGTGTCCACCAGCTCACCGAAATGTTCGACTGTTCGCACATGACGGTGCGGCGCGACATCGCTGCGCTCGAACAGGAGGGGCGTGCCTACTCGGTGCCGGGCGGCGTGCGCATTGCCAGCCAGTTGCGCAGCGAACCCAGCCACCAGTCCAAGGTGGTCAGTGAACTGGCGCAGAAAAAAGCCATGGCGCGCCATGCAGCCACACTGCTGCGACCCAACATGACGGTGTTCCTGGATGCCGGCACCTCGACGCTGTCGATCGTGCCGCACATCGCCGCCTTGTCCGGCATGACTGTGGTGACCAATGATTTCAGCATCGTCGATGCGCTGGCGCAGACCAAACAGGTTGACGTCATTCACACCGGTGGGCTGCTCGACCACGACAACCGCTCCAGCGTCGGCGGCCTGGCTGCGGCAACGCTGCGCCGGATCGTGCTCGACATCGCCTTCATTTCGACCAGCTCATGGGACCTGCAGCGCGGCATCACCACACCTTCGGCCTTGAAAGTCGAACTCAAGCATGTGGCAATGGCCAATGCAACCTCCTCGGTACTGGTTGCCAGCAGTTCCAAGTATGGCACCTTCGGCATGTACAAGATCGCGGCGCTGGAACAATTCGACCTGATCATCAGTGACGACGGACTGGCCGACGGACCTGCGCAGGCGCTGCGCAAACTCGGCGTGGAGCTGGAATTGGTACGCGGCGGTGCAGCCGAAGCCGCGCGCTGAGCAATCGCCAGGCAAATGTTTCCGGCGAGAGCAGCAGCCGGGTCACCGGCCAACCGGCCGCAGCCGTGCTGGCGATCCGCGCCTTGCTGTGCCACGGGCTGAATCACCCATTTGATGCCGGAACGTTGCCTGGTTGCATGATCGGCCCGATCCACTATAGATGGCAGAACGTTTCCGGGCGGCAGCTGTTTCGGATTTCCCGCCAGTGCGCGATATAATGCCGCCTTGCCCTGCGGCATGGGGGTCTGGATCAGCTGGCGATGGAAGTTGCCAGACCAGCGAGATCGAGACCTTGCATCGCATGGCAGAAACCGTGTTCCTGCACCGGCGTGCTGGAATGATTGTCCCGGTTTTGTTCCGATTTTTTGTTCCGATTGTTTGTTCCGATGGTGATGACCTGCATATGACGCGAGTGTCCCCGCGTACGAATTTCCACAGCTCGAAACTTGTACGCTATCTCAGTGATCTGGCCATCGTCGATGGCGCCGAAGCGGTGGATGGATTTGCAGAAAAGCTTGGGCTGTGGATCAACTTCATCGATGCCATCACGCTTTCCACCGTGCTCAATGACGTGCCGGCGCCGAGCCCGTTGACTCGGCCAATCCCGGCCGGCGATGAAGCCGATGCCGCCGCAGAGGAATTTGCCCGTGTGCAGCGCTCCATGATGAGCGCGATCGCCAAGAGCTTTTCTGCCCGGCAGGGCAAGACCCACAATGAATTGCCAAGCGTGCGGCTTGAATTGCCGATGGACTTCACCGTCGCTTACATGCCGTACCGGCGCTTCTATGAATCCCATCAACGCGACATGGCAATGACAATCATGCCGTTGCGGGTCAACATGCGCGAGGCGCTGGCTGGTGCTACCAGCGCGCTGCAAAAGCTGGCCGAGCTCGATGCCACGCTGGAGACCGTGCTGCGTGAGCGTGAAAACCGATTGCTGGGCAAAGTCCCGCTGTTGCTGAGGCGCCGTTTCGAACTGCTGTTCAATGCGCATGCACAGCAGCTTCAGGCCGATGGACAGGCCGACAATCCAGCGTTGTGGGAGCAGGGCGAGGGCTGGCTGGCGCGGTTTTGCCGCGAGATGCACATGCTGCTGCTGGCCGAGATGGAACTGCGGCTGCAGCCGGCGACCGGCTTGCTCGAAGCGTTGCAAAAAAGCCTGGCTGGCAACTCCGATGCGGCGGCCGACCGTGCCGGCAGCAATGCCGGGGACGGTGAAGCAAACCGCGTCGGTGACGGCGGTACGGAGCGGCGCGGCAATTCACGCAACGACAGCAACGACAGCAACGACAGCAACGACAGCAACGACAGCAACGACAGCAACGACAGCAACGACAGCAACGACAGCAATGACAGCAATGACAGTGATGACAGTGATGACAGTGATGACAGCAACAGTCAAAGCAAAAGTGGGGCAAGCCATTTCGAAGACCTGCCCAACGATGGCACCAGAGAGAGCAGCAATGAAAACATGCATTGAATATTTTGAACTGAACGCCGCCCGGCAATGCCGGATTCGTCTCCCGGCATTTCCATCTGCTCATCCCGGCATGGACAAATTCAACTCATGCAGTCTGCCTGCATGGGAAATGCCATCACGCGGGTGCCGATGATGAACAGGCTATTGACCATCCTCGCGTTCTTGCTCGGGCTGGCAGCCGTCTGCTGGGTCGGCTTCGGGTTTTTGCACACCAGCCCGCTGGCGCTGCTGATGACAGCGGTCATCGGCGCAGTCTTCCTGTTCGGCGCCTGGGAGCTGCGTTTGTTTCGCCAAACCAGTGCGCAATTGCGTACTGCGCTGGCCGGCATGCCGGCCGAGCTGCCAGTGCTGGGCGACTGGCTGGCCCAGGTACCGCTTGCGCTGCGCAATACGGTTCGCCTGCGCGTCGAGGGTGAACGCGTCGGCCTGCCTGGTCCTGCGCTGACACCTTACCTGGTTGGCCTGCTGGTCATGCTCGGCATGCTGGGAACATTTCTGGGCATGGTCGTCACGCTCAACGGCGCCGTTTTTGCGCTGGAAAAAACTACCGACCTGCAAGCCATGCGCTCGGCGCTGGCGGTGCCTGTCAAGGGCCTGGGCCTGGCCTTCGGTACATCGGTGGCAGGGGTGGCCACATCGGCCATGCTGGGCTTGATGGCGGCCTTGGGCCGGCGCGACCGCATGCTGGCTGCACTCGACCTCGACACGGCAATTGCCACCGGCTTGCGGCACTTTTCGCTGACGCATCAACGCCAGGAAACCTTCAAGGCGCTGCAATTGCAGTCAGCGGCCTTGCCATCGGTGGTCGAGAGGCTGGCCGCAATGATGGTGCAAATGGATGCCATGAACCGCCAGCTCAACGAGCGTCTGCTGAGCAACCAGGAAGGCTTTCACAACAACGTCAAGGAAGTCTATACCGAGCTGGCCGGCGCGGTCGACAAATCGCTGCGCGAGAGCCTGCAGCGCAGTGTCCAGGCCACCGGCGAAAGTCTCAAGCCGGTGCTGGAAGCTGCCATTGGCGGCATCGCCCGTGAAGCGGCGGCGATGCATGCGCGGCTGGCCGATACCGTGCAGCAGCAACTCGATGGTACAAGCGCCAGTTTTGACGCCACGGCAAGCAAGGTCGGCCAGAACTGGCATGCGGCGCTGGCTGCCCAGGAGCGCAGCAGCGCCGGCATGCTCGACGGTGTTGGCCGCACGCTGAGCGCTTTTGCGGAAACCTTCGAACAGCGCTCAGCTGCAATGGTGGAAACCATCGGTGCAGCGCATGCCGCCCTGCAGGCCGAACACGCCGGCCAGGAAGAGCGGCGTCAGCTGGC
>JBPBPY010000006.1:0-10458 GCA_050954505.1 Janthinobacterium lividum | reverse complement strand
TCCGCATAACATGGCAATTTGTGGCTTCTTGAAATTCGATGGAGAAACACTTGCCTTGAATGAAAAACCGCCTAGGTGCTGAAACACCTAGACGGTCGTAGCAACAAAACCCACCCCCTTCGAGGAGTAAAGCTTCATGGCTAAGCAGAATCATATCACTACAAAAGCGGCACCTCAAATCCCACCGAGAAATGTTGAGAATTCGTCAACAAACGTAGCGTCTGACGATAGCAAAGCGGCGGCGCCAGCACTACGGACTTACTCATTGCCTGATTACGGTAGCGTAACGGTCGATCATGGTCGCGCTAACGATTTCGCCAGCCGCCGAGCAGAGCAGCTCTACAGTCTCTTAATGATCACCCACGGCGATGGAGACTTTCATACATGGAGTTCCGACATCAAAGACGGCATCCTGGACCTGGCTGCCAATCTTGCACATGAGCTCATTCACCTGATCCCATTGGTTCGAGCTGACGCTGCTGCGTTTGCACTGCGGGGCACACGATGAGCGCCGCCAAGAAGAACCCAATTCCGGAAATTGGTTTCCAGGACTTAATCGACCGCGCCCGCGATACCTCAATCCATCTTGCATTTCTCATGGATCTGGCTGGCGAAAAGGCACAGGATTCGGTGGCCACCCTGATCGATGCGACGAAGCTTTACATCGACCAGCAGTACAGCGTTTTCTCTGCGATGGAAGACTTGGCTGGCAAGATTGAGAAAGGCGGTGCAGCATGATTGCCACGATCAAGCAACCAGCAGGCCAAGCCAAATCTCTGGACAGTACGCTATACGGCCTCGCTGCACGTATGGCGGGTCTCGAATCGTTCCTTCGCCAGAATGTGGAAGAGCCGAACGGCAATTCCCTTAACCTCCTTGCGGAAGTTGCTTTCGAAATCAATTACGCGCTGTGTGATTGCGCCGAGAAGGTAGCAGAGCTTACGCGGGGTGCAGCATGATCGCCATTCTGCTAAATCCAAATGATTGGCTTGCCCAGCGTCAGTGCCTGTGCGTGACGTTGATGTTCGTGTGCGTCGTTGCTGGAGGTTCGATATGGCCAATGTAAAAATCATTGCTTCGACCGCTGTACCGGCGACCAATCTGAATGCGATGGAAACCCGCATGCTGAATCAACTTCGCATGCTGGACGACGAAACACAGGTGTATTTCACTCGTGTCTTCGATGCCGCGGTCGCTGATGAGGATTGCCTTCGCAAACAGCCCGTACTCCTTCGCTTGGTCGGAGGTGCATCGTGATCCATATGACCGAGAAAGAATTGACCGACCGTCTTCGCGTGCTGTTTTGTCGCATAACATGCGCTGCCAGCACCATCAATGGCATTGCGAAGACGATGAATGCGACTGAAGTGCGCGACGATGGCGACACGCTTTGTCCGGAAGTCATCTTCAAAGAGCTGGCCCTGGGAACGCAGCGGGATTCTGAGGAGGGCTATGGCCTCTTGGAAGAACTGGAAGCCTGTCGTGTCGAGCGTTTAAAGGCATCGAAGCCTGCCGTCGCAGGAGTCAAGCCATGAGCTCGTTAAACCACATCCAGGGAGTGCTGGCCAAGGGCGAGCGCCTTATCGCTAGCACCCTAGCCGTACGCGCCGGCATGCCAGTCCACATATTCAACAAGCGCGTTTGCCGATTGATCGAAAACGGACACATTAGCCGGGAGAAGGTGCCTGGTGACGGAGCCGCCTTTTACCACTATTTCATGAATGCGCGCCAGATCGATGAATTCCGGCTGCGTATCGCGAAGATGAAGCGGTTACTGCGTTCCTTGGAGCCAGAACCCGACCCGGATGTGATCCAGCTTCCGGTAGGGCCGGTTGATGCCGTGAGCCGCCTGGCGTTTTTGAAGATGATCCGAGATCGGACAGTGTTTGGCGAACACGCTGCGCTTCAGGTCATCATTGACGATTACGAATCGACGCTGCGCATGCGGGCCGATCAGGAACCAGATCCGCAATATTCGGTTAAGGCAGCGCAACGGGTAGCGAAATCGGAACAACGGAGGGGCGCGCAATGAATTCACCAGCAATAAATATTCAGTATGTGCTGATTCCGGTGTTTTGCGCTCTCACCGGCTATTCGGAGAAAGCGGTGCGCCGAAAAATCCAGGACGGAATTTGGTTGAACGGCAAAGAGTACAAGAAGGCCCCGGACGGGCATATCACAATGAATTTAGAGGGGTATTACAAATGGGTAGACGGAGCGTAAGCGGCATCGAAATCCGCGATACGAGCATCCGAATCAGGTTCACTCACCTTTCCAAACAGGTGAGTGAAACTCTGTATTTAAATAACGAGCCAATGTTGCCCACTCCGGCGAATGTGAAGTATGCGACCCGAATGGCTGTTGAAGTGAAGGATCGAATACGAACAGGTACATTCGATTATGCCGAGTATTTCCCGCATTCGCCGAGGGCCGAGCCGCCGCGGGCAATCGACGCTGTGATGCTTTATGACACGATGGACCGGTGGTTAAAACTCCATGAAATTAAGGCTTCGACGAAATCGCAATACGAGGCCCGCATCGAAAATTTCTGGAAAGTAAAGATGGCGGATCGGCCCATTGATCAAGTCAAATATTCTGACATCCTTGAAGCGCTGGCGTCGGGGACTTGGAAAAGTGGGAAAACTCGGAACAATGAACTTTCCATGATCAAGCAGATGTTTGAATTCGCACGTAAAGACAAAATAATTGCCTTCAATCCCTGCGATGAGGTCGAGCGGTCAAGCTATCAGAAAAAAGGGCCGGACCCTTTCACGATGAAAGAGGTGACGCTTATTTTAGATGCGCTGAAAGCCGACCGACCTGCCCAGATGTGGAATTACGTCCAGTTCATGTTTTTCACCGGCTTGAGAACTTCGGAGGGCATCGCTCTTCGGTGGGAGCACGTTGACTTCCAACGCAACGAAGTCTTGGTAGAGATGGCCAATGTGTACGACGAGGAAACTGACACGACCAAGACGGCAACGGCGCGCAAGGTAAAACTGAATAGCCAGGCCCTTGCAGCGCTGGTTCGGCAGAAAGACCATACGTTCCTCGGCGACAAGGAAATATTCCACGATCCGAAGACCGACCAGCCTTGGGCCTATCGCACCATCACAGACACGCGGAGCTTTTGGGATATCACTCTTAAACGACTAGGCATGCGTCGAAGGCGGCCATATAACACTCGCCACACCTACGCCACCATCGGACTGATGAGCGGAGCCAGGCCAGGCTTCCTTGCCAAGCAGCTTGGCCACTCCACACAGGTGTTTTACCAGGTATACGCACAGTGGGTCGAAGGCGACGACGACGACCGAGAAATGAGCAAAATCGAAGAGGCTTTAACCGGATTTAGCCCTGGTTTAGCCCTGAAACAAAAAACCGAACCTTGACGAGTTCGGTTTGATTTGAAAAGTCGTCTAGATTCAACGACTTATGTACCTGGCGGAGAGACGGGGATTCGAACCCCGGATAGGCTATGAACCTATACACGCTTTCCAGGCGTGCGACTTCAACCACTCATCCATCTCTCCTGCATCTTCGCTCACCACAACACGGCATTTTGGCGAAGCCGCCGATTATAGCAAAGATTTTCATGATTGAAAGCATCGGTTCTGCTGTCACGAAAATCAACGGCAAGTCGCCATTCGATGCTGCAAACGTTCAGCCGCACCGCAGGCACGGTGAACAGGATGCACAGCACAAATAGCCGCCCCGCTCGCCCGGCCCTCAACCCTTCAGCCTCCCCCTCTTGGTCCCTTGGACCCTTCGTCCCTTGATCCTTGATCCTTGATCCTTGATCCTTTGGTTCCTTGGTTCCTTGGTTCCTTGGTCCCTTGGCGCTTTGGCTTCTTGATCCTCAGACCCAACCTTCATCTGCCAGGTATCAGGTATCACGGCTCACGGCTCACGGTTCAGGGTTCAGGGTTCAGGGTTCAGGACTCAAGTATCAGCCGCCAACCTTCATCACAGCGCATCCTTCAATTGCTCCAGAATCGCCGGATTCTCCAACGTCGAAATATCCTGCGTAATGGATTCCCCCTTGGCCAGTACGCGCAGCAGGCGCCGCATGATCTTCCCCGACCGTGTCTTCGGCAAATTGTCGCCAAAACGGATTTCCTTCGGCTTGGCGATCGGACCGATTTCCTTGCCGACCCAGTCGCGCAATTCCTTGGCAATCTGCCGGGCTTCGTCGCCGGTCGGACGCGAGCGCTTGAGCACCACGAAGGCACAGATCGATTCACCGGTCGTGGCATCCGGCTTGCCCACCACGGCGGCTTCGGCCACGATTGGATTGGCGACCAGCGCCGACTCGATTTCCATCGTGCCCATGCGGTGACCGGAAACATTCAGCACATCGTCGATGCGGCCGGTGATGGTGAAATAGCCGTTGTCCTTGTTGCGGATGGCGCCGTCGCCGGCCAGGTAGATGTTGCCGCCCAACTCTTCGGGAAAATAGCTTTTCTTGAAGCGCTCGGGATCGTTCCAGATCGTGCGGATCATCGACGGCCAGGGGCGCTTGACAACCAGGATGCCGCCCTGGCCGTTGGGCAGATCATTGCCGGTTTCATCGACGATGGCCGTCATGATGCCGGGCAACGGCAGCGTGCACGAACCTGGCACCATCGGCGTTGCGCCAGGCAGCGGCGTGATCATGTGGCCACCGGTTTCGGTTTGCCAGAAGGTGTCGACGATCGGGCATTGTTCGCGGCCGATGTTTTTGTAGTACCACATCCAGGCTTCCGGATTGATCGGCTCGCCCACGGTGCCCAGCAGGCGCAAGGTGCTCAGGTCATAGCGGTCGGGATGGATATTGCTGTCGGCGTCGGCAGCCTTGATCAATGAACGGATCGCGGTGGGCGCGGTGTAGAACACGCTGACCTTGTGCCTGGCAATGGTGTCCCAGAACCTGCCGCCATTCGGGAAGGTGGGAATGCCTTCGAAGATCACCTGGGTGGCGCCCACCGCCAGCGGGCCATAGGCGATGTAGCTGTGGCCGGTCACCCAGCCGATGTCGGCGGTGCACCAGAACACATCGGCCGGCTTGATGTCGAAGGTCCACTTCATCGTCAGCGCCGCCCACAGCAGGTAGCCGCCCGAGGAGTGCTGCACACCCTTGGGCGTGCCGGTGGAACCCGAGGTGTAGAGGATGAACAGCGGATGCTCGGCACTCACCCATTCCGGCTCGCAGACATTCGACTGGCCAGCTTCCAGGTCTTGCATGTAATGGTCGCGTCCTTCGACCAATTTGAGTTGCGCCTTGGTGCGCTGGTAGATGACGACATCCTTGACCGCAGCGCAGCCACCCAGTGCCAGCGCTTCGTCGACGATGGCCTTGAGCGGCAGCTGTTTGCCGCCACGCACCTGTTCATCGGCAGTGATGACGGCGACCGCCCCGGCGTCGATGATGCGCTCCTGCAGCGACTTGGCCGAAAACCCGCCGAACACCACCGAGTGGGTAGCGCCAATGCGCGCGCAAGCTTGCATGGCAACCACGCCTTCCACCGACATCGGCATGTAGATCACCACGCGGTCGCCCTTCTTGATGCCCAGAAACTTCAAGCCGTTGGCAAAGCGGCAGACCCGTTCATGCAGGGCGCTGTAGCTGTACGACACCGATTTGCCATCGTCGGATTCGAAGATGATCGCGGTCTTGCCGGCGTTGCCGTTTTCCAGGTTGCGGTCCAGGCAGTTCCATGAAACGTTGAGCTCGCCGTCCTCGAACCATTTGTAGAACGGCGCATTCGATTCATCGAGTGTCGTGGTGAACGGCTCGCGCCAGCCCAGGTGTTCACGCGCCAGCCGGGCCCAGAAACCTTCATAGTCCTGTTCGGCTTCTGCACACAGCGCTTCATAGGCCGGCATGCCGGAAATCGCCGCCGTGCGGACGAACTCTTGCGGAGGATTGAAGATGCGGGTTTCCTGCTTCAGGCTTTCGATGTCTGACATGGTCGTCTCCGGTGTGGTTGCTGTTCTAATTTGAATTTGCGGTTAACCATAAACTGCTACGCTTACCTGGCGCTGACATGGGCGCCTTTGCAGCCGGGCCAACGGCACAAGACGTTCGCCGAACCAGCGCTGCCAGGGCAGACCCTGCCCTCGCCCCATGGACCCGGACACCACCTGGAGCCCATGACCGTTCATGGAGCAGATGCGCCCCGGTCACCATCTTGCGCCCCTGGGCCCCGTCAAGCGTCTGGGGCAAGATCATTCTATAAGAACGATAAAAACTCTGTCCATCTGCCAGCGTCTGCCATTGGCGGTGGCAGTGTGATGGCTGGCACAGCCGCCCTGCAGCGCAGCATGGCGCAAAGGAATGCGGCAGTAAGTGTAAAATGCGCACTGCCATTTGCACACCGCGGGCAAGCAATCCGATGTTCATCCGCTGGCTTGATTCCTCTGCCTTGACCTGCATCGATGCGCCATCGGCGCAGACATGAACGCGAACATCGACCCGGCGATTGCCTGCATGGGCTTCTTCATCGCCATTCTGATTCAAATTTTAGTTAGGCTACCATGACCATCATCAAGCAAGACGACCTCATCGAATCCGTTGCCGCTGCACTGCAATACATCAGTTACTACCATCCGCTCGACTACCTGCAGCATCTGGCGCGCGCTTATGAAATCGAACAGAGTCCGGCGGCCAAGGATGCGATTGCCCAGATCCTGACCAACTCGCGCATGTGCGCCGAAGGCCGGCGCCCGATCTGCCAGGATACCGGCATCGTCAACGTGTTTTTGAAGATCGGCATGGAGGTGAAGTTCGAAGGCTTTGCCGGCTCGATTGCCGACGCCGTCAATGAAGGCGTGCGCCAGGGCTACAACAACCCCGACAACATGCTGCGCGCCTCCATCGTGGCCGATCCGCAATTTGCGCGCAAGAACACCGGCGACAATACGCCGGCCGTGATTCACATGGAAGTTGTCCCCGGCAACACGGTCGATGTACAGATCGCAGCCAAGGGCGGCGGCTCGGAAAACAAGTCGAAGTTCGTCATGCTCAATCCATCCGATTCACTGGTCGACTGGGTCATGAAAACCGTGCCGACCATGGGCGCTGGCTGGTGTCCGCCGGGCATGCTCGGCATCGGCATTGGCGGCACGGCCGAAAAAGCCATGCTGATGGCCAAGGAAGTGCTGATGGAAGACATCAACATGTATGACCTGCTCAAGCGCGGCCCGCAAAACAAGACCGAGGAATTGCGCATCGAGCTGTTCCAGAAGATCAATGCGCTGGGCATCGGCGCCCAGGGTCTTGGTGGTTTGACGACGGTACTCGACGTGAAGATCATGATGCACCCAACCCATGCTGCTTCGAAGCCGGTGGCCATGATCCCGAACTGCGCCGCGACCCGCCACGGTCACTTCGTGCTCGATGGCTCGGGTCCATCCTACATGGAAGCACCGAAGCTGTCGGATTGGCCGGACGTGCAGTGGACACCGGACACGGAAAAGTCCAGGCGCATCGACCTGAACACCTTGACCCGCGAAGAAGTCGCTTCCTGGACACCCGGCCAGACCCTGCTCTTGAACGGCAAGATGCTGACCGGCCGCGATGCTGCCCACAAGCGTATCCAGGACATGCTGGCCAAGGGCGAGCCGCTGCCGGTGGACTTCACCAACCGCATCATCTACTACGTCGGCCCGGTCGATCCGGTGCGCGATGAAGCTGTTGGCCCGGCAGGCCCGACGACAGCCACCCGCATGGACAAATTCACCGACATGATGCTGGAACAGACCGGCCTGATTTCAATGGTCGGCAAGGCCGAGCGCGGCCCGGTGGCCATCGAGTCGATCAAGAAGCACAAGTCCGCTTATCTGATGGCAGTGGGTGGCGCGGCCTACCTGGTGTCGAAAGCCATCAAGGAAGCCAAGGTGGTCGGCTTTGCCGACCTGGGCATGGAAGCAATCTATGAATTCGATGTCACCGACATGCCGGTGACGGTGGCGGTCGATTCGAACGGCATTTCGGTCCACAACACCGGCCCGGCCGAATGGCAGGAACGCATTGCGACGTCGGTCAGCAGGATTCCGGTCACCGTCGCCTGAGCACAAAGCCGATGAGTGCAGGCTCGCCTTCCCTTCGCCAGGCAGATGCGCCGATTGGCGTGTTCGACTCGGGCGTGGGCGGCTTGTCTGTGCTGCGCCACATTCGCGCCTTGCTGCCGCATGAACGGTTGCTGTATGCAGCCGATGCAGGTTTTGCGCCCTATGGCGAACGCAGCGAGGCCCAGTTGGTGGAGCGCTCGCTCGTGGTGGCCGGTTTCCTGATTGCGCATGGCGTCAAGGCGATCGTGGTTGCCTGCAATACCGCAACCGCCGCAGCAGTGACTGCGCTGCGCGCACGCTATCCGGAATTGATTCTTGTCGGTGTCGAACCTGGGCTGAAGCCGGCGGCGCTATCGACCAATTCGCGCATCGTCGGCGTGCTGGCAACGGCCAGCACGCTTGCCAGTGCGCGCTTCATGACGCTGCAACGCCAGGTTGAACTTGCATTCGATGTGCGGTTCATCACCCAGGCCTGCAATGGCCTGGCCGCCGCAATCGAAAACGGCGACCTCTCATCGCCGGCAACTGCAGACATGGTGACGTCTTATGTCACCCCGCTGGTGAGCAAGGGTGCGGATGTGCTGGTCCTCGGTTGCACCCATTATCCTTTTGTACTGCCGCTTGTCAGCGCTGCCGCCATGCAGGCGCCCGGGCCGGTTGCCATCATCGATACCGGCGCGGCGGTTGCCCGTCAACTGCAACGGCTCCTGACCCGGCACTCGCTTGAACGTGCCCACGGTCAGCCTGGAACATTGTCCGGTCATACCAGCGGCAGCGAGCAGGCGTTGCGCTCGGCATTTTTCAATTTGCTCGGTGTGCAAGCGCAGGTCGCAGGCTTGAGCCCTGCAGCTGTTGGGGCCTGATGCCGCAAGCCGCTGCAGAATCAGTCTTCAGCCTTCAACCTTCAGCCGCCGAACTGGCGTGCCAGTCCGATCAGGAATACATCGCAGTCATTTTTTTCCCGAAAAGTCTGCGCGCGGTGAAAGCTGACAAACCATTTCAGGTTGCGCGCCAATGCACGGCTGACCTGAACCGTAAACAAAGCCAGCAGCCGGGTGCCGTCCGTGCCCCGTACATTGCGTGCCAGGTAGGGACCGACGCCGGCGCCAACACTCCAGTTCTCGTCAAGCTGTTCGATACGCCAGCCCTGCAATGCCAAGCCGCGTTGATTGACATATCTGCCGTCATCGCCTTCATCCAGCGCAGTGATGGACGCCGCCCAGTTGCCCCGGTATTGTGTGGCGCCGATCGCCAGCGCCATTGAATCCCCCGTGCCGGCGGCATTGGTCGAGGCCCAGCCTGCTGCACCTTCGATCCAGGTCGGCTGCCCCGGCTCCATGCCGGCATTTGGCGAGCGTGCTGCGCCGAACGATTTGGCCAGCCCGAGCATGAATGCATTCGATGATGGTGCACGCGGCACAGCGACATGATTGTAGCCAAACCGTAGCATCACCCCATCAGGCTGTGGCTGCAATGGCAGGTTCAAGGCCAGCGAAAGCAGGCCGCCCAGGCGGGAATCATTGATTTCCCGATTGCGCTTGTCGATGGTGGTGTTCATGGTGGTGTAGGGTCCGGCACCCAATTCGGCAGCCAGTCCGTTGCCGAATCTCCTTGCAAACATGACTTGCAGCGCAAACCCGTCACGATGGTTGTTCTGCGGGTGGCCTTCGTTGACATACACAATGTCCCAGCGTAGCGCATCGCCCGATAGCAAGGTCCAGCCGGCCAATCCTGGCTTGAATTCGCGGCCAACCCGCAAGTCAGCCGCGCGCCATTTCATGGACATGTCGCCCCATCCGTTTTGTCCGCCATTGCCCGCCATGGTGCCGGTTCCCACGGTCAGCGACACCTGTGTTCGCGCACCATCGGCCTCTGAGGGATCGGCAAGCGATTGCGCTTGCGCGAGGGTCGCCATCGACAGCGACATGATCAGGCAAACAAATGCTTTCATGGGAAACCCGATTCCGGAAACAGGAAAGAGAAGTATCAGATGATTGCCGCACTTGCTGCAGTTCGATTTTGTTTTTGCGGCCGATACAAACATCTCTCACGATTCCAGTGCCGATTGATTCAAGGTAGCGATGGAAATGTAAGCGTCGGTATCGAAAGGATTGTATGGGCAAGTTTCCGGGATTGCAATATTTTCCTTGCCGGTGTCGCTGTACAAGCACGGTGTAACGCCTCCAGCATTTGGCTTGATTTTAAATTTGCCAGGTGGCGATGATGTTTGTATAATAGCGAGCTGTTCCGGTAGTGCCTTCGGAACAACCCGCTGTACAGTGGTGGCCGTAGCTCAGTTGGTAGAGTCCAGGATTGTGATTCCTGTTGTCGTGGGTTCGAGCCCCATCGGTCACCCCAAAAGAATCAAGCACTTAGCCCAGTTTTTACTGGGCTTTTTGTTTTTTT
>JBPBPY010000059.1:0-10543 GCA_050954505.1 Janthinobacterium lividum | reverse complement strand
AATTTCAAACCGGAGTGGCGGCGAAACGGCCGGCGCCGGCGCGCGAGGCAACTATTGTAATACACCCGATTCACGCAGGGCTGCGCGGACCGTCTCATGAAAACTCTCGGCCAGCGGCACCAGTGGCAAGCGCAGTCCTTGCGGCATCAGTCCCATTTCGACCATGGCCCATTTCACCGGCACTGGATTGGGTTCAACGAACAGTTTGACATGCAAAGGAAGTAACTGATCATTGATGCGACGTGCTTCGGCAATGTCGCCACGCAGGGCCGCCGCGCATAATTCATGCATGGCACGCGGCGCCACATTGGCGGTCACCGAAATGTTGCCGTGACCACCGCACAAGATCAATGCCATGGCCGTCGGATCGTCACCGGAATAGATCGCAAAGCCTTCAGGCGCCAGCTTGATCAATTCCGTGGCGCGCGCAATGTTGCCAGTGGCTTCCTTGACGCCGACGATGCCGTCGACTGCCGCCAGGCGCAGGATGGTCTCATTGCTCATGTCGGCCACCGTGCGGCCAGGGACGTTGTACAGAATGACGGGCAGGTCGACCGACTCGGCAATCTTGCGGAAATGCTGGTACATGCCTTCCTGGGTTGGACGGTTGTAGTAGGGCACAACCTGCAAGGATGCATCGGCGCCGACGTCCTTGGCAAAGCGGGTCAGCTCGATGGCTTCCGCAGTGGCGTTGCCACCGGTGCCGGCAATGATGGGAATGCGCTTGGCAGCCTGGTCGACCGCAACCTTGATCAGTTCGCAATGCTCATCGACCGTTACCGTGGGCGACTCGCCCGTGGTGCCCACAATGACGATGCCATCGGTGCCCTCGGCGATGTGCCAGTCGACCAGCTTGCGCAGGCAGGGCAGATCGAGGCTGCCGTCGGCGTTCATGGGGGTGACGATTGCTACTAAGCTGCCCTGAATCATGATGTATGGTGTGCAGAACGAGGGAAAAACACGATTGTAGCGGATCGTCGTCTGATAATGGTAATTCGGCCATACGCTATGCTGCCTGCTGCGGAAAATTTCACCGCTTCCCGGCATGGCGGCAAGGCCGCAATGCTTCAGTCCAGCATGACGCTGGCCGCACCGCGGGACACGCAGATGCGCTGGACCATTGCCGCCTTGGGTTGGCCAAGCTGCCCCTCTTCGAATGCCACCACCCGCAGGTCCAGAGCCCGGCAAGCGGTATCGGCCACGCATGCAAGCAGTTCGCCGGGGCGCAGCAGGAAGTCGGGGTTCGACGGTTTGCCAAAGCGCTCGTTGCCCAGCGCGAAGGTTTCATAGATCAACATTGCGCCAGCTGCCAGGCTGGCAAGCAGCAGCGGCAACAGCGGACGATGCAGGTAATTCGTCACGACAATGCCGGCGTAGCGGTCCGGTGCGAACAAGCCGGGCGGCCATGCTGCCCGGTCACCTTCGAGGTCAAGCTGGACAACGGTGACATTGCCTGGCTTGGCCTGGGCAAACGCGCTGACGTCACGGTCGACTGCAACGACCGCCCTGCCCTGTGCTGCGAGCAGGCGCACATGGCGTCCGCCGCCGCAGGCCAGGTCCAGCACTTCGCCAGCGGGCAAAGCGCCAGCAAAGCGGCTCACCCACGGCGATGGCCTGGCTTGCGCGTGAAGACCGGCAGGACCAGATGACGTGTGGTCGGTTGCCATCAGCGCATCAGCAGCATCAACGGCTTGACGATGAATTCGATCAGGTTGCCGCCCAGTGCCATGACGGGAATCATCCAGAATTGAAGCACTTTCAGGAACATCAATCCAAGCACGATGAAGAACCCATATTTTTCCAGCTTGCCATACTGCCAGGCCAGACGGTGTGGCAGGATGCTGAACATCACCCGGCCACCATCCAGCGGCGGCACTGGAATGAGGTTGAAGGCAAAGATCACCAGATTGGTTTTGACGCCTGCCACGGCCATTTGCATGAAAAAATCCTGCGCAGCAAGCGTACTGCTGAGGAACACTGCCATGATCATCCAGCCCAGTGCCATGACCAGGTTCGCCGCCGGCCCGGCCAGGGCAACCCAGGCCATGTCGCGCTTCGGACGGTTGAGCTTGCCGAATTCCACCGGCACCGGTTTGGCATAGCCGAACAGGAACGGACTGCCGACAAAAAACAGCACGATCGGAATCAGCAAGGTGCCAACCGGATCGATGTGGCGCAAGGGATTGAGGCTCATGCGCCCTTGGGAATACGCGGTGGTATCGCCGAAGTATTTGGCAGCGTATGCATGCGCGGCTTCATGCAGGGTAATGGCAAACAGGACCGGCAAGGCATAGACCGCAAAGGTCTGGATGAGATTGTTCATGTCGGCGATTTTAGCAGAGGGGCTGGACGGCCGAAGATTGGTTCAGCGGCCAATCCACGGCCATTCAGTCAGGGCCGTCCAAGGCAGGCGCCGCTGTTGACGCTGGCAGTCATTTGTCGATCAAAGCCACCACCGGTCGTCACGCGCACTGCGCTGCCTGTGGCTGTTGCCAACGCTGCAGACATGGATCAGAGGCCGAATTGCGCCGCATTGCCACGTCCCTGGCGCACCAGCACCGGCGCGCCAGTCAGGTCGATGACGGTGGTGGGCTCCAGGCTGCAGGCACCGCCATCGATGACCAGCTCGATCTGGCGCTCGAGCCGCGCGCGGATCTCTTCACCGTTGGTCAATGGTTCACCCTCGCCAGGCAAAATCAGCGTGGTGCCCAGCAGGGGCTGGCCCAGCTCTTCCAGCAGTGCATGGGCAATCGGATTTTCCGGCACCCGCAAACCGATGGTCTTGCGTGAAGGATGCGAGAGGCGGCGCGGCACTTCCTTGGTCGCTTCGAGAATGAAGGTGTAGGCGCCTGGCGTGACTGACTTCAGCAAACGGTACTGGCTGTTGTCGAGCTTGGCATATTGCGAAATCTCGCTCAGGTCGCGGCACAGCAGGGTCAGGTGATGCTTGTCGTCGATGCCGCGAATCTGGCGCAGGCGTTCCATGGCTTTCTTGTCATCGAGCTGGCAGACCAGTGCGTAGCAGGAATCGGTCGGCATGGCCACGATGCCGCCATCATTGATGATCTGTGCGGCATGTTTGATCAAACGCTGTTGCGGGTTATCCGGGTGAATCTGAAAGAATTGGCTCATTGGTTCAGGGTGAGTTGGCAAAAAACGCTGTTCGACGCTTGGGGACATCGGGCGCCTGCGGCGATGGCCGCGATGGCCGCGTTGGCTGCGCAAACACGCAGCACGGTGGTGCAATGCAGGCCATGGCGCTGCCGGGCTTGCGCCACGCGACGAATATGTGGATCCGCAGTTCGCAATTCAAGACAAGCGTTGGCAATCACGGCAGGTAATGATGGCAAAGGAACGCGGTGCTGCGTCGACCGGTCTCGACGTACTTCGGTCAGCGCAGTTCCCAGTCGCGCCAGACCGGCGTCAGGTCGCCCGGCAACGGCGGCAAGGTACCCAGGTCGATACGCGACTCGAGCGGCCCATGGAAGTCGGAACCTCGCGAGGCCAGGAAACCGTACCGTTTGGCGACCTTGGCATATTCGCTGTACTGTTCCACGGTGTGGCTGCCGGTAATGACCTCGATGGCCAAGCCGCCGAGGTTCTTGAATTCCTCGAACAGGGCGTCGAACTGCATGGCAGTGAGCGGATAGCGCCCCGGATGGGCAATCACGGCAATGCCGCCGGCACCGCGGATCCAGCCCACTGCCTGGGCCAGCGTGGCCCAGCGGTGCGGTATGTAGCCCGGCTTGCCTTCCGAGAGAAAATTCCTGAACACCGCATGCACATCGCGCGCCCGGCCGACCTCGATGATGTAGCGGGCAAAATGCGTGCGTGAAATCAGGTCGGCGTTGTCGGCATATTTCAGCGCACCTTCATAGGCATCGGGAATGCCTGCGGCGGCGAGCTGCGCACCGATCTCGCGCGCACGCTGTTCACGCCCGGACCGCGTCGAGGCCAGGCCCTCGATCAGTGCACGGTTGGTGTCATCGATGTTCAGGCCGACGATGTGCACGGTTTCATTGGCCCAGGTAATCGAGATCTCGACGCCGGCAATGAAGCGCAAGTCGAGTTGCGCCGCCGCCGCACGGGCTTCGGCGATGCCGCCGATTTCATCATGATCGGTCAGGGCCCAGACGTCGACGCCATTGGCCTTGGCACGCGCGGCGACCTGCGCCGGACGCAGCAAGCCATCGGAAACACTGGAATGGCAATGAAGATCGATATTGAGCATGGGCAGTTGAAGTCGCCATGACGCGCCACCGGCATCAGACGGCGGCCATCGAAGGCAAAAGGAGTTGTATCATTGTACGCCGAGCCTGGCGATTTTGCCGGCCATGCCGGCCAGACCGGCCCGGACGCTCAGGAGGCCAGGAAGCGCTCGATCAGGGCGGCGACTTGATCGGGCTGGTCATGATGCAGCATATGGCCGGCATCGGCCACGCGCACGCGGCAACACTGGCGCAGCCATCCGGTGCGGCGCAGGAGCTCCGCCTTCATGGCCGCTGCCTGTCCGAGCGCGCGCAGCATCCGGGTGTCCTCGGCTTCGATCCACAGCACCGGTGCGGTGATATTGCGCCACAGTGCTTCGGTTTCATCGAGCTGGTACAACAGCGGGCTGATGCCCTTGTGGCGCGCATCGGCGCGAATCTGCCAACTGCCCTCAGCGCACTCCTTTGCCCACAGCGGCGCAAGGAATTGCGCCCGTTCATCGGACAGGCGCGGATTGGTTTTCTGCAGCCTTGCCGCCACGGCCTGCAGCGATGGATAGGTTTTCATCGACGGCGCCTTGCGCAATTGCGCCAGCCAATCGGCTTGCCGCATGGGCGCCTGGTCCGGTGTCGTGGCAGGCAGGCCAAAACCTTCTAGGTTGACCAGGCGCGCCACGCGTTGCGGCCGCACGCCGGCATAATTCATCGCCACGTTGCCGCCCATGCTGTGGCCAATCAGGTTGACTTGCCGGTCACCCGAGTGGTGTTCGAGAATGGCGTCAAGGTCGGCCATGTAATCGGCAAACCAGTAGGTATCGAGGCCCGATTGCGCAGTTTCGCCAAAACCGCGCCAGTCGGGCGCAATCACATGCCAGTCCTGCTGCAAGCTGTCGACCACGAACTGGAACGATGCCGAGACATCCATCCAGCCATGCAGCATGAACAGCTTGGGCGCCCCTTCCCTGCCCCAGTGACGCAGGTGATAGCGCAGCGTGCGTATGGACAAACAGGTCGAGCGTGAGGGCTTCATGGATTTCGCAATCGGGATTACACTGGGCAGCGCCGCTAGTTTCCACCGACCGGCGAGTTGAAAATACGTACGAATAAACGTAGGCAATTATAGAGGAGACAGGATGCCCGACCGAAGCACCGACATAGCCACCATCGACCGCCACGCTGCCCTGCATGAGGATTTCCGCTGGCTGGTGCCAGCCGACTTCAACATTGGCCAGGCCTGCTGCACGCGCTGGGCCGGCGATGCGCAACGCATTGCCATCTACCAAGAAGATGAACAGGGCCGCAGCGGCGTGCTTACCTATGCGGCGCTGCAGGAACAAGCCTGCCGCCTGGCCAATGTGCTGCGCGGCCTGGGCGTCATGCAGGGCGACCGCATCGCCCTGCTGCTGCCGCAGCGGCCTGAAACTGCGGTGGCACATATTGCCTGCCACCTGCTGGGCGCGATTGCCATGCCGATGTCGATCCTGTTCGGCCCCGACGCGATCGAGTTCCGCCTGCGCGACAGCCGCGCGAAAGTGGCCATCGTCGACCATGCGGGCGTCGACAACCTCGCATCGGTGCGCGCAAACTGTCCTGCGCTGGAACAGGTGATCGTCGCGCACGAGCATGCCGTCATCGACAACAGTGGCGACCTCGACTGGCATCGGGCATTGGCCAGCGCCCCGGTCCATATCGAGGCGGCAGCAACGCTT
Organism: Janthinobacterium lividum; assembly: GCA_050954505.1. GTDB lineage: Bacteria > Pseudomonadota > Gammaproteobacteria > Burkholderiales > Burkholderiaceae_D > JAQGMO01. The sequence goes on along the minus strand of JBPBPY010000059.1, from coordinate 4,626 downwards.
GCCAGCGATGCCGCCATGCTCATCTACACCAGCGGCACCACGGGCGACCCGAAAGGGGCACTGCTGCCACATGCCGCATTGATCGGCAACCTGACCGGATTTGTCGCTTCGCAAAACTGGTTTCCCCAGCCTGGCGATGTGTTCTGGACGCCAGCCGACTGGGCCTGGACCGGTGGGCTGATGGACGGGCTGCTGCCGACGCTGTATTTTGGCCACCCCATTGTTGGCTACCGCGGCCGCTTTTCGGCCCGCGTGGCGTGTGCGCTGATGGAAAAATACGACGTCAGCAACTGCTTCCTTTTTCCTACCGCCTTGAAAATCATGATGAAGGAAATCCCGCAACCGCGCCAGCAGTACCAGCTCAAGCTGCGTGCACTGATGAGTGCCGGCGAAGCGGTAGGGGACACGGTTTTCGAATGGGCGCAGCAGGCGCTGGGCATCACCATCAACGAAATGTTCGGCCAGACTGAAATGAACTACATCGTTGGCAACAGTTCCGAGCTCTGGCCCGCCCGCCCCGGCAGCATGGGCAAGCCCTACCCCGGCCACATGGTCGCGGTCATCGATGAAGAAGGCAATCCGGTGGCAACAGGTGTCACTGGCGAAGTCGCCCTGCGCCGCACCGACCGCCATGGCCAAGCCGATCCGATCTTCTTTCTTGGCTATTGGGACAATCCCGAGGCAACGGCGCAGAAATACACCGGCGACTGGTGTCGGACCGGCGACCTGGCCAGCGTCGATGAAGATGGCTATCTCTGGTACCAGGGGCGAGCCGATGACATGTTCAAGGCGGCGGGATACCGCATCGGCCCGGCCGAAATCGAGAACTGCCTGGTACGCCATGAAGCCGTGGCCAATGCTGCCGTGGTACCGAAACCCGACAAGGAGCGCGGCAATATCGTCAAGGCGTTCGTGGTGCTGATGCCGGGTGTCGAGCGCAGCGCGGCGCTGGACCGCGAGTTGATCACGCGCCTGCAAGACCACGTGCGCAAGCGCCTGGCCCCGTACGAATATCCAAAGGAAATCGAATTCGTCAGTGAATTGCCGATGACGCCGACGGGGAAATTGCAGCGGCGGATATTGAGGCAACTGGAGGCAAGCCGCGCTCTGGAAAATGGCTAGCGCGTAATGCGGGTTGGGCAACCGGGTGCAACCAGACCCGCCAAGGTATGCAGATCATTGAGGTGCAGACGATACAGGCAATGCATGCTCAATGGACTCGTCACCGGCACACCCGGATGCCTGAAGTGTTCGCCCGCATTCTGCATGCCCAGTTTTTTCATTACCGCCTGGGATCGCAGGTTCAGTAGCGATGTGAATGCGACAATCTCGCTCAGCGCCAGACTGGAAAATGCCAGCGACGCCGCTGCCATGGCCGCCTCCGTTGCATAACCCCGATTCCAATGCCGCCGTGCCAGCCGCCAGGCGAGTTCCACGCAAGGTGCAAAAGGCAATTCTGCTTGCGGAATGTCCAATCCGGTAAAACCGATGAACTCCCCGGTGCGGCGTAGTTCAATTGCCCAGATCCCCCAGCCCCGTTCTTTGATGCCGGCCTGAAACCTCAATGCCAATGCGTCACTGTCGATCTGCGCCATGACTGATGGAAAGAATTCCATGACTTCGGGGTCTGCATTCATGTCTGCAAACGCCGGCAGGTCCGATGCCCGCCATTGCCGCAAAGACAGACGATCGGTGCAAATCGTTTTTGCTGGAAAGGGGAGTTTCATCGCGATGGTGCAGTGCTTTCGCCATGGAGCATTGTTTGTGAAAAACCGTCGCTGTGCCTTCATCGATTTGCCAGCCAGCGCATGCAGGAAGAAAGATGGATTTCCTTGCTGAAAACACCGCGGCCGTTGATAAAAAAAGACAGAGACGTTGCAGATGGTGGTCGGTCCACGATACCATTAATTACCATTTATTTCTACTTTCGATCCGGCCAATTGGTCCGTTGCCAGTACCGTCGTCTCCCAAGCGGTGCGACCTTCCATTGCAGCACGACCTTTCATTTCCACTTGAAAAAAGAGAGGAACAGCATGAATCCGAGTACGGCTGTATCACGCGCGGCGATGTACAAGCTTGATAAAACCCAACACCGTTTTCCTGAAATCCGGCGCGATGCAGCAGCCGTAATCAAGGAAGTGAAACAGGAAATTTCCAGCGTTCTGAACCATCCATTGTTCGAATTCCTGCATACCACCGCCCGGCGCGGATTCACGCCTGCACAGTTTTGCATGCAAAGCCGCAGTTACCTGCTGGCCTGTGATCAAGTGATTCCATTGTTTGAAAAAGCCGCTGCCAGGGCAAAGGAACAGGGCGACCATATGTCGCTGGCGATTTTTGAAGAAAACCTCCAGGAAGAATATGGCGCTGACGACGAAGGCACGCGTCACGCGGACAAATTGCACGCCAACCTCGCCCGCTATTCGCATCTGACCCATGCCAGCGTCGTCTTCGGCATCGACGCGGTGCAGTTTGAAAACGCGCCGGTCAACCCGGCAGTACGGACGTTCATCGAACGCCAGCGGGATATTTACGATGACACCAATTATTTCGCCGTCATCGGTGCGTGCTACGTCGACGAAGAGGCGTCTGCCGACATGATGAAGGTGTATTTCGAAACATTGTTCGAACCTTACAAGCAACGTTATGCCGGCAACGACTTTGCCAAGGTTGCGCAGTACTGGCATGAACACATGGATGAACTGGAAGACATCCATGCCAAGGACATCCGGCGTGGCCTGCTCGCACACTGTCGGACCGATGCCGATGTCGCCGCCCTCAGGCGCGGCGCACACAGCATGATCAGGGCGCAGTCGGCACTGCTGGACGGGGTGCTGCACGCCCTGCAAAGTCTGGAAGGCCACGGTAGTCATGTCGCAGTGGATGCCAGAGAGATTTTGGCACTGCAGTATTGCTGAGGATTGTGTGTCTTCTCCTGTGCAGCGACCAACGCAGATGATGGAGACAGAATCGCCAATCGGCGTCGAAACCTTGATCAGCCTGGTGCAAACGATGGTGGAGCAGTCGGGCAACCCAATCGGATTCGACGCTGCACGCTGGCTATCCGCTTGGCTGTCGACGCCTTTGCCGGTACTTGCTGGCGACATGCCGGCGAACCATATGGCCACCCATGAGGGCAGGAAGCTGTTGGTGAGGTTGCTGTCAATGACCCAAAGCGGAGCCTATGCCTGATCAGGCCGCCATTGACCTGCCAAGCCTCAAGTGCTCGCTGCAGCAGTCAACCTGTTCCAGTTTTCGCCGGCGAACCCCGCCTTTGCCGCGCCTTCCAGTCCGCATTCATCCAGAAAGCGGCGTGCCTCGTGTCCTGGCCGGTATTGGTAAGGATAGTCGGTTGAAAACAGCAGTCGTTCAGGTCCGACAATGTCCAGCGCGCGCTGCAGGTAGTGCGGCATGAACATGCCACTTGAAGTGATGTACAGATTGCGTTTCAAATAGGATGCAATCGGATCGTTCAGTTGAGCAAAGCGATCCATTGACGACAGGCGCTCGGCGAAGAACAGCACCATTTCGCCCCAGTGGCCCAGGATCACCTGGAGTTCCGGGTGGCGGTCGAATGTGCCTCCGAGGACCAGGCGGACGAACTGGATGCCGGCGTCGTAGTGCCATCCCATGCCGAAGTTGGCAAAGGCATTGTCGAGTTCCGCGCTGAAGCCGGGATAATAAGCCTTGCGCACCGCTGCTTCCGGGGTACGCGGATGCAACAGGATAGGCACCTTGAGCGCCGCTGCCGATGCAAAGATGGAGTAGAGATCAGGATGATCGAGGTTGCGTGACTCGACGCGTCCGCACAGCATGGTGCCCTTGAAGCCGAGCGACTTGACGCAACGCTCCAGTTCGCGCGCTGCCTGCTCGGGTGCGGCAACCGGCAAGGTGGCAAATGCCTGAAAGCGGTGGGGGTGACGCGCGATGACTTCGGCGACAGCGTCGTTGACACACCGGGCAAGATCAATGCTGCCAGCGCCCAGCTCATGCAGGCCAGGGGTTGTCAGGGACAGCACCTGGACATCGAGTCCGGTTTCATCCATCAGTGAAATACGCTCCCCGGCCAGATCCATCAGACGCTTGGCCATTGGACCGAGGTCATGCGCAACCATGGGGTCAGGCGTGCCCAGGCTTCGCCAGGCATCGCCCACATCAGGGGTGAGGAAGTGTTCTTCAATACCGATCAATTTCATTTCTAGTGCCCGCATTCATCTGGCCATTGCTCGACGGATCGCTGTTCCAGCCAACGTGACACGCTGCCGTCGAGGAAACACCCGCTACTTCTGCTCGTTCCTGTTTTGCGCATCACGCGCTGCGTTCTGCATGCTGTTGCCCGCCTTTTCCAGGCCCTGCCCGGCCTTTTCACCCAGCTTGTTGAGTTCGACTGCGGCTTTTGCAGCCACTTCATCGATCTTGGCGCCCGCTTGTTCGGCAGGTCCCTTGGCAGCGACCTCATCCGGTTTCTTACAGGCAGATAATCCCGCCAGGGAGAAACACACTGCGGTGATCAAAAGGGTCTTGCTGAATGATTTCATGATGTTCTCCATAAATGGTGCAGCCGATGTTGGCCGCTCAACGTGCTTTGCATTGCACTTCCCGCGCTGAGACCTTACCATTGTTTAT
>JBPBPY010000015.1:0-10555 GCA_050954505.1 Janthinobacterium lividum | reverse complement strand
AACATCGAGTACTCGGTCAAGCTGGCGGTAGGCCAGGTCACCTTCATCGCACCGCTCTTCGATGCCGTGCTCGATGCACTCGAGAGTGGTCCGAAAACCTTCGGTGAATTGCGCGCACTGCCGGCGTTGGCTGGCGAGACACCGAAAGATGTCATGGACATCATGACGCTGCTGTCGGAGTCCGAGCATGCACAGATTTACTTCACTGGCCAGGGCGCGCCGGACAATGCGTCGGCTGCCGCATTCAATGACGCCATGCTGGCACGCAACGGCACCGACAATCCCTATCAGGTCTTCGCTTCCCCGCTGATTGGCGGTGGTGTGCGCAACGGCCTGGTGCAGCGGCTGGTCTACCATTCGCTGCGCAGTGGCACGGCCAGCGACGATGTCGAGGCGGTGACCGACCATGTGTATGCAACCATGAAAGCGCGTGGCGTGCCCATCGGTGCCAAAGGTGCTGCCACGGCAGGCGAGGGTGCCGGCCAGCCGGACCAGGCGGCCCAGGCATCGGCGCAGCGTGCCGAGGTGGCGCAGTCGGTGGCAGCGATCCTCAAGCGGCGCCTGCCGATCTGGAATCAACTCGAAGTCTTACAATAATTTGTAGCTGAAAAGGAAATGAAATGGGCTGGAACCAAGGTTATGTATCGGATATCGAGTATCCAATCACGTTTTTCACCGAGCAAAGTCCTGCCCACCTGAATTTCGCCTGCGTGCTCAATGGCGTCGAGCCGGTTCCCACCGATCGGCCGTTTACCTATTTCGAGCTTGGCTCCGGCAAAGGCCTGACCGCCAACATCCTGGCCGCCAGCAACCCGCACGGCCGCTTTTATGCCACCGATTTCAACCCGGCCCAGGTGGTGTCGTCACGCCAGATGAGCCGCGATGCGGGCCTGGAGAACCTGGAAATTCTCGAAGCCAGCTTTGGCGACCTGGCCGCCGGCAAGATCGACCTGCCGCCGATGGACTTCATTACCATGTATGGGGTCTACAGCTGGATCAACGCGGAAAACCGTGCGTACGTGGTGCAGATCATTGCGCGCTATCTCAAGCCCGGCGGCGTGGTCTACCTGAACTACAACGCCATGCCGGGGTGGACCAATGTACTGCCGCTGCAAAGGCTGATCTTCGACCACGCCGGCGCCAATCCGGCACCGCGCCAGCTGCAGGTGGCACGCGCACGTGATTTCGTCGACCAGGTGGCGGCGGCGCCAGCGAACTATTTCAGCGGCCACAGCACACTGCAGTACCGGCTCGAGTCGCTGCGCAAGGACAAGACCGGCTATCTGGCGCATGAGTACATCAACGATGGCTGGAAGCCGCTCTACCATGCCGATGTGGCGCGCGACCTGGCGCCAGCCAAGCTCAACTTTATCGGCTCGGCCGAACTCTGGCGCGCCTTCCCGCAACTCTACATCTCGGCCGACCAGCAGGCGCTGCTTGACGGTGTCACCGACGGCACGCTGCGCGAAACCATCAAGGACTACATCCACAACACCAGCTTTCGCGAAGATGTGTATGTGCGCGGTGCGCGCTCCATGACGCCGGCGCGCCAGGCCCATTGCCTGGGCCAGCTCGGCCTGGCCATGACTACCGTGCGCGGCAGTGCGGTGCTGGAGTTCCAGACCCCGAACGGCAAGATCCTTGGCGAGCGCGACCTCTATTTGCCCATCCTCGAGGCCATCGAACAGGGTCCGTGCAGCTTCACCGAACTGGCTGCCCTGCCGGCGCTGGCCGAGCGCGGCATTCTCGGCGTGGCCCAGGTTGCCGCATTCCTCATGGCCTCGGGACAAGCCTCGGTGTATCCGCTTAGTGCGGGCACTGTCGACAGCGCACCGGCCAAGCGCCTGAACCAGGTGATCGCCGAACTGTCGATGGAAAACGATCAGCACCAGGCACTGGCTTCGTCACTGCTGGGCACCGGCATCAAGGCCGGACTGGTGCAACGGCTGATGTACCGCACCCTGCATCAGGAGCCCGAGCGCCGCACCGCTCCCGATATCACCGAATTCGTGGCGCAAGCCATCGAAGGCCAGGGCCGGCGCCTGCAGCGCGAAGGCGTGGACCTGGCTTTTGGTGCCGAAAGCGTGGCCGAATTGCTGCCGACCGTCATTGCCATCATGCAGCAGCGTCTGCCTGTGTGGGAACAGCTCAGCATGCGCTGACGATTCCGAACCGAACTGGAAATAACGAAAAAATCAAGGAACATTGACGTATTGCAGACGAGATCACATTTGCTGAGGTAAAATGACAACACAATGAATGCTGTGCGCGCCTGGGCAATGGTTGAATACAAATGCCCAAAGCGCTGCAGCAATCGTCATTGATGCCAACGCAACCCGAGACAATGCAGTCAAAGCCGAAACAGTCAGAGCCGAAATCAACGCAGCTTCCATTCAATGATATGGGGACTAACGTGGCGCATGTGCAAACCCGCTTGCCGACCGTCGACAGGCTGTTGATGGAACTGATCGCCCTGGCTGGCCAGGCTGCCCATGTGCCCATGGCGCTGGAGCTGCTCATCGATGACATTCTTACCCGCATCTGGTCGATCAAGGCCGGCGGCTCGAACTGGCTGGTGGTTTCGGCCATGCTGCCGAAGTTCTATTCGATTTATCCCTTGTTTATCCGCGCCGCCTGCCCGGCCGACTTCAACAGTGTCGAGGACCAGAACGCCAAGTCGGAAATGCTGTGGGTGCCCGATACGGGCCGCTATATTGCACTGGCCAAGGTGCCTGCCGAGGTGCTGCTGGACCAGAAGGCCATCATGGACACCATTCTCGACACAGCCGACATGGCCGACAACTTCCGCCAGACGCGCTGCGGCAAGGCTTACATACTCTGAATCGGGTTTGCCGCAAAGGTATGGCGCAGGACCCCGTCCTGCGCGGAAAAACGCGCGCTCTGGGTCAGTCGCGGTCGCATTCCGTACGCGCCGAGGCGCGCACCCGGGCCACGCGCGAGCGCACCGTGCCCACGAGAATGCGCAGGACTGCCGCCGCTTCGTCATAGGTCATCTCACCCTCCAGCACTGCTTCGAAGGTGCTGCGGATTTTCTGTGGCAGGGCCGACAGCATGGCATCGACCTTGGAGGCGATCTGGCGGATTTCAAAGATCTTTGCCGGATCGGCGCTCAGGTCGACAATCTGCTCCATGAAATCTTCTTCAACGGTGTCGTAACGGTCGGCGCCATTCTGGCGTACCTGGTTGCGGGCCAGGTTCAGGGCGATGCCGAACAGCCAGGTGGAGGGTTTGGACAAGCCGGAAAAACGGTGCAGGCTGCGTGCCGCTTCGACGAAGGTGTTTTGCACCACATCCTCGGCATCATCCCAGCTGCTGACATAGCGCTGGACGAAATGCAGCAAATGCGTTTTATGCTTTTGGAACAGCTGGCCCAGGTCGGCAATCGTGAAGCTTGGCGCCTGCGGCGTCAGCGGCGTATCCATGTCAGTCGGTGCAAAAGTTTCTAACAACATGATGTGTTCCCGGGCAAGAATGGTGGTGAGAAGTGATGGCAAGGGTGACAAGGTTGCCGGTGGCAGGGGACGGTTGATTGCAGCCGTTTCCGCGCAACTCCGGCAATTGCCCAGCGCCATGGATTCTCCGATGGCTGGAAGATAGCAGCGAGTCTGCCTGCCTTCAGGGTTCCTTGAGGATGTGTGAGACATTGAAGAAAGTTGAGAGAACGATCATTCATTCGGCAGTTTTTTGCTGGAACCGAAATTCCGTCAGCCAGGTTGTTGAATAAATTTCCACTGGTCATCCCTGCGATTTTAGTTGCATTTGGGAAAAATATTTGGCGTGTTGCAGCGCTAAATGGAACTGTCTTGCTTCAAGGCACCACTGAAGAAGCATGGCTACCTCAATCAATACCGCTCCCACTCCTGCCTACATTCCTGCCGAGGCGGCTGCGCCGCCATCGCCACAGCAGGCCGGCAAACCGCTCATGCACCTGCTCAACAAGCCGGCCCTGAGCCAGCTTGGCAAGGCAGGCGAGGCGGCCGGGGCGGCGGTGGAGCAGATGCCCAAGGACGCGGTACTTTCGCGCACCGGTACCGGACGACATGTGTCGCACAGTTCCACGCTGGGCCAGCGCCGGCCTGTGCAAGGCAAATCGCAGCAGCAGAGCCGCTCGGGCGAGGCCAAGAAAAGCAAGAAGCTCAAGCTGGCTGATGACCTGGGTTTTCATCCGGTGACCCATGTGCTGGATGCGTTCGAGCAGGATTGCGACGAAGATGCACGCGCCAAGCTCGATGAAGAGCTGACCACCGCGTCGCTTACCCCTGTGGCCAAATTCGATGCGTATTTCCAGGCCGACCAGAAGGTCGACACCTTGCCATTGCCCAAACCCAAGCGCGACAACATGCATGAAGCGCTGAATGCATCGATGACCCAGCTCTACCTGAAACACACCGATGAATTCAATGCCTCGGTCAAGCAGACCGAGGCAGGGCTGGCGGAATTCGGCATTCAGGGCGATGAGCAGGGCAACGTGCCGACCTTGCGCGACCTGCGCTTCAAGATCTTGAAGCAGCAGGGCAAGGTCGAAACGGCAGGTGTGCCCGGCATCATGCTCAAGGCAATGATCGAAAAATTCGGCTCGAAGCTTTGCAAGGCCGGTGCCCAGGCACTGGTCAAGCGCTGGGCCTTGGGCCTGCGGGGTATCTGACATGGCCCAGGTCGATATCAACCGTTTTGCCCTGGTGCTAGCCGATGCCAACGCCTTCAAGCATGTGCTCTCGACCATCACCCTGGCAGAAGAGCTGCGCCGTGACCTGGCTGCCGAACTGCAGATCCTGGCGCTGCTCGATGCGCCTGAAATGGCCCTGGTGATGCTCACGGCGGCAGAAGGTGCCTGGGGCAAGCACAAGGCCAACAGCCTGATGAACCAGATCATTGAAGTCAGCCGCAAGGATGCGCTGCGGCGTGCCAAGGCCCACAAGCTGGTGCGCCAGGCCATCACCAAGATGCCGGCAATCCTGTGGCCGCCGGACAAGATCGGCGCCCGCCGCGAACTGCTTGAAGAGCTCGACCGCCTGGCCGCTGCGGCGCACGGAACGGTGGCATTAAAGCTGAGCAAGGCCGAAGAGCGTGAAATGGAATGGCGCGCCATGCTGGCCGAGGGCGCCAAGGCCGGCGCCGGCGCTGGTAAATGAAACAGATGAACTGAATCTGGAGGCGATCATGCAATCCGTATTGAACGAATTAATCGCTGTAGCACGGTTGAACAACAACGTTGCCAGCACCACCCTGGAAGGCGGCTTTGAAATGCTGGCCTATCCGGAAGAAGAGGTGATGCTGGTGGCGTTGGGGTTTGCCGGCGGCGCGCCGGTGCAGCGCGCGCGGGATGCGCTGTTGCGCAAGCGTTCGTCGAACCTGCCGCGCTACGGCGCCTGGCTACCCACCATCTTCGATGACGGCAACTGGTATGTGGTGCGCCGGCTGGCCGGCAGCGATGCCGAATCCGCTGGCTTGTCCGACGATGAACTCGACGCCGCGCAGGAGTTGCTAAATTGATCCAGAGAGTCAGAGGCGTACCGGGCGCGCAGCCCAATGATGTCGGCGAACTCGGCGAGATCCAGAATGTCGCGCGCGAACTCACCGTCCCCAAGGCCTTGCCGATGCTGGCCGACGGCGAGGCGGCGGTGTCGATGCCCAACCCGGCCGATATCATCGACCGCAAGATCGCCATGCTCAATCGTGCCATCGGCGAGCGGCTCACGATCAACAACCCGGTCTGGAGCGGTGACCCGATACCGCGCATGCGCGCCTTGCAAAAGCGCCTGATCGCCTATTCGCTCACGCTCGAAGCCGACCAGCGCCAGCCGACCATGGATGCGATCCGCGTGGTGGAACACAATGTCCAGATGCGGCTGCGCTGGCAGCAGATGTACCGCAGCGATCTCGATCCGGATGGCTTGAGCCAAGGCGCCGGCCTCGACCATGCACAGGACGATGAAGCGGCGCCGGCGCCGCAGATTCCTTCCCAGAGCCGTTCCCTGGCGCTCAGCGATGCCAGTGAAGCGGCAGAAAAACCCGAATCCAGCAGCCGTACCCTGGCATTGCCCGGTCCACGCCGGCCGCCTGGCGCTGCGGCTGCGGGCGCCAACGAGGAGTTTGAAGGATGAGACCAAAGGCAATCAAGGAGTTCATGCTCGATGAACTGGTCGCCGCTATCGGCCTGGTGTGGGGACATCTGCATGCCCATCAATACGAAGAAGCCTGGCAGCTTTCCAAGGTTTGCCTGGAAATCTGGCCCGGAGAATCGTCGCTCACATTGATGAACGCTTTCGCTGCCGTCGAAGTGCTCGAACCGTTCGACCGCGCAGCGCTGGAACGCCTGCGCCATGTCGACACCACACCGTGGATCGATCTGGTCCTCAACCGCGCGACAGAACTTGCTCCCGCAGATTCCGTGTCATCACAGGGAGATTAAGCTATGCAATCGATGTCAATGATCCTGACCATCAACCGGCTTTCGGCAAAGGTTGCCAAGCGCGCCGAACTGGCTGCAGCCGGGCTGGTGATCGGTATTGTCTTCATGCTGGTGCTGCCGATGCCGGTCTGGCTGCTTGATATCCTGATCGCGGTGAGCTTGTGCGCCTCCGGCCTGATCGTGGTGGTGGCCATGTACATGAGCGGGCCGACTGCCTTCTCGACCTTCCCTGCAGTGCTGCTTTTGACCACGCTGTTCCGGCTGGCGATTTCGGTATCGACCACGCGGCTGATCCTGCTGGAGGCCGACGCCGGCCACATCGTGGAAACCTTCGGTAACTTCGTCGTCGGCGGCAACCTGGTCGTCGGTCTGGTGATTTTCCTGATTCTCACCGTGGTGCAATTCATCGTCATCACCAAGGGTTCGGAGCGCGTCTCCGAAGTCTCGGCGCGTTTTTCGCTCGACGCCATGCCCGGCAAACAGATGTCGATCGACAGCGATCTGCGCGCCGGCATCCTCACCGCCGATGAAGCCAAGGCCAAGCGTGCCCACCTCGGGCAGGAAAGCCAGCTGCATGGTGCCATGGACGGCGCCATGAAGTTCGTCAAGGGCGATGCCATCGCCGGCATCTGCATTGTCGCCATCAACCTGATCGGCGGTATCTCGATCGGCATCATCCAGCGCAACATGGATGCAGCTGAAGCCATGCGCGTGTATTCGATCCTGACCATCGGCGATGCACTCATCGCCCAGATCCCGGCGCTGCTGATTTCACTCGGTGCCGGCATGATCACCACCCGCGTCACCAACGACAACGTCGGTGAAGAGGGCCCCAGCAACATCGGCCAGGACATCGTCGGCGAACTGTTTGCCGAACCAAAAGCGCTGATCACGGCTGCAGCCATCATGCTGTTGTTCGGCATGATCCCCGGCATGCCCACGGCAGTGTTCCTGACGCTCTCGCTGATCCTCTGTTCATGTGGCGTGATCGGCCTGCTCAAGCCGCTGGCCGAAGCCCAGCTGGCAAAGAATGCCCAGGACCAGGAACGCGCGAATGCCGGCATCGTCGATTTGACCAATTTTTCCGCCACCACCCCGTTCATCCTGCGCCTGCCCGAAGCCATGAAAGGCACGCCCGAGGCCGAAGTCATCCGTATTGCAGTGCGCGTGATGCGCAATGGCATGCTGGAGCGGCGCGGCATTCCCGATCTCAAGCCGATCGAATTCGATTTCCAGGCGGCCGTGCCGGAAGGGCGGGTGTACTTCATGATGTCGGAAGTGCCCTTGGTCGATGAAGAGATCCGGCTGGGCTGGGGTGTCACGCGTGAGCGCGTCGAGCGTGTGGAAGAACTCGGATTTACCGCCTTCGAAGCCAATATCGCCGGCTCGCGCCGGCGCCGGGTGTGGGTCAAGCTGGATGATGAGGCGCGCCTGGAAGAAGCCGGCGTGCAGTACCAGCGCTGGGAAACCGTATTCTCGTCCGACATCGAAGTCGAGATGCTGCGCAATTGCCAGATGTTCGTCGGCGTCAACGAAGTCATCCGCTTCACGCGCTGGGCCGAAAAGCGTTATCCGGAACTGGGCAAGGAAGTCAACAAGACGGTCACGCTGCCGCGCCTGACCGAAGTGGTGCAGCGCCTCACGCGTGAAGGCGTCTCGCTGCGCAATGCACGCCTGCTGCTGGAGACGACACTGGACTGGGCTCCGAAGGAGCGTGATCCCGATGTGATTGCCGACTATGTGCGCCTGGCATTGAAGCGCCAGCTGTGTTTCGAAGTCGCCCGTGACGGCTTGATCGAAGTCATCCTGCTGTCGCCGGAACTGGAAGACCAGCTGCGCAATGCCATGCGCCAGACCAGCCAGGGCAGCTACCTGGATATCGATTCGGAAACCGAACAGGCGATTCTGAACCGGCTCGGCGAATTGTCCAGCAATGCCAATTCGGCTGTCGCGCCACCGGTGCTGGTCACCGCTGCCGACATCCGTCGTTCGGTGCGCAAGCTGATCGAGGAAGAATTCTTTCCGATGCCGGTGTTTGCATTTTCCGAACTGACCCAGCACTCGAAGATCCAGCCGGTCGGGATGATCGAGTTGTAGCCGTGCTGGCGGGGCACGGTGCTCACCGTGCCAGTCGATGCGTCTCGTTGTAGAAATAATATGGAAATAGTAACGCTGGCCACGGAACTGTCGAGCCCTCCAGCGCGACTCATGAACAGAATAAAACTGCCAGCACCTATCAACGGGACCCGAAATGCCGAAACTGCCGCCGCTCAACAACCTTCTGAAGAATGTCGCTTCGCTTGGGGCCATGGCCGCCGCCGAACCGACCGGCCGCGCCCGCAGCGCTGCATCGGGCATCATCAAGATGCTGCCGCATCATGCCAAACTGCAGTCGCGCATGCACGGCTTCATGCCCGGTGCGTCGAAGGCGGGGCTGGCCAGCCTTGGCAGCCGGCTGGCAAAATCGGCGGCCAAGAGCAACCTCGCGGCGGCGCCGGCAATGCAGGGGGCAGCGCCTGAACACCTGGCTGCCAACGACCTGGCCGGCCGGTTCGGCGACTTCACCAACCACTTCAGCGCCCGCTTCAAGGAGCTCGACGGCGTGGTGGACAAGATCAACAAACTCTGCAACCGCTACGACCCCGCCCATCCTTCCGATCTGGCCAGCACTGCAACGGATTCCGTTTTGAAGATGTTGCTCAAGACCGTGGAAGACAATGCACACCCCGGCGTGGTCAATGCCCTCAATCTGCTCGACGGCACTGCAGCACCGGGCTCGCCGCAAGCCGAACGGGAGCGGCGCCGGATGTTAAAAGGCGGCACCGGCGACGTCGATGGCGGCGATGACAACGACAATGCACCGGAGTTCGGCGCCGACGATACCAACAACGATGGCGTCATCGATGGCCAAGAGTGGGCCGAGCATGCAGCCGAGGCCGATGACAACCTCTCGACTGCCTCCAGCGCTTCGCACCACGACGACCACACATTTGCGCATGTGCCTGCCGCCCGCACGCCTTCGACGCCTTCCGTGGTATCGGCGACATCGGATGCATCGCTGTTGCCAAGCGATTTGGCCTCCAGTACCGGTGCGCCAGCAGCACCGGCAGCCAGCGATCCGGTGGCCACGCACAAGGCCATGCTGGCCGCGCGCGCCAATGCCCGGGCCAGCCAGTCAACCCCGTCATTGACGGCAGCCAATCTGGCCAAGCATACGGCCCAGAGTTCATTGCCGGGCAGCGGGGCCAGCTCGCAAGCAGGTCCGAAGACACCATCGGCTTCGACGCTCGACGCCAATGACCGGGTCATCGCACTCGATGACAACGACAGCGGCCCTGTCCAGCCCGGCCCTGGCGGAGTCAAGTGATGAATCCGCAACTCGCCATCCCGGTTGGCTACGGGAATACGCTGGGGCAGATTTGCGAGCCCATGGTCGACCAGATCAACCATCTGGCTGACGACCCTGCAATCGGCGCCGAGCTGGCGCGCCTGCAGGCGGAAGGATTTTCCCTGTTGAACGGCATTATCGAAGACATCACGGCAGTGCTGGGCAGCCTGGAAACGGCCAGCGCACCGCCGCCGGCCCGCACACCGGTCGATGCCGCCACGCTGCGCAGCGACGCACGCCAGCGCCAGGACGAAGCACGCGAGCGGCGCGAACTGGCACGCGACATGGTCATCGACTCGCTGGCCGGCATGGATTGCGAGGCCGACGATCTCGACAGGCAGCGTTTTTTCCTGGCCTTGCTGCAGGCCGATGTGATGCGTTAGCGATGGATCGGAAAGGCGGGCGTTGCGGCATGCGCAGTACGGCCGGGGTAGCCCGGTTTTGAACGGCAGCAGAGCACGGCAAAGGATGGCGGCAGCAGGAAGGCAGCATGCAGGCAACAACGGGTCAAGGACGAACCGCCTTGAAAGCAGTCACGGTGGTTCCAGCGCAGTCAATGAAATTCAGGTTTTGGTAACGGGGCAGATCATGTATGAATTGCGAATTCTTAACGGCTTGCATCGCGGGGCAACCTTGCCGCTCGACGAACAGGCACAAACCATCGGTCAGTCCGAAGACGCCGATGTGGTGCTGGTCGACCAGGGAATCGCCGATCGCCATGCGGTACTGACAAT
>JBPBPY010000509.1:0-10588 GCA_050954505.1 Janthinobacterium lividum | reverse complement strand
GAGATGCCCAACTAAGTACACTGCCAAAAGCAGCTTATCTGTCCCAACCTCCCAAATACATTGGAGATTGGGAAAAGGTACTCGAAAGTCCCGCATCCACATCAGGATTTTTTGGTGTCGCTTATAAAAATATTCACACAAAAGAAATCGTAATCAGTTTTCGTGGCACTGATGGAAAATCCGATTTGCATGCTGATGCAACTTTTTTGACTGGAACGTGGAACCCACAATTCACGGAAGCCGCAGCGTTTACTGCCGAAGTTAAAACGCAGGCTTTTGAAACGTGGAATGATCCTTCTGGCGGGAAAAATGCTTTTCAGCTGCTTGCGACTGGACACAGTCTCGGAGGTGGAATTGCACAAATCATCAGCAAGATGTTTGATTTGAGCGGCTGCACATTTGAAGCACCTGGCGCCAAAAAAGTAACCGAGAATCCCGCGTTTGCCGCAGTAAAAATGCAGTTTGCACCAGATACCACCGGACAATTGGGAAGCGGCTTCACCAATTACCGTGCTGCTGGCAGCGTGATCTCGGGGACGGGTACTACCATCGGTACTCAGCAAGACATGGCAAATTTAAGCAATGGGAATGTTCTCGGATTTGCCAGCGTGGCATTGATGCTTTCGGGGATAGCCACTGGCGGGCTGGGCGGGCTGCTCAGCACTGCACTGGGTTATTTCGGCAGCAATGTCGATCAATATCATCCGATGAGTGGCATGGAGCACACCATGTACATCGCTGCGGGTCTCGAGAAAGCACTTGGCGCTGGTGTGCTCAGAATGAAAAATGTTCCGCTTTCTGAGGCAACTGGCGAGATGTGGCACGGTGATGTCGATGAGCCTGGCGTGCTGGCTTTCCAGGATGCTAATTATCAGGTGAAAGCCTATATCCAGCGAACCGGGCAAGGGTGGACGCTGTCGACACCAGACCAGCAGACAAGGGTTACGCTCGCCCCTTCCTCAGTGGCCGGCCAGGCCCCGCTCTGTCTGGTCAAGGAGCCTGGCAAGCCGTTGTATGCGTGCGTCGTGACCGAGCAGGATGGCGCCCTGATCCGCCGCATTGACAACAACCTCGACGGCAGGGCAGAACAGCTGATCCTTGGCATCGATGCAAATCGGGATGGACAGCTCGATGTTTTCATCGACAGTGGTACAACGCAAAGCAATTTGCTCAATGCCGATTTGGCACTGCATACGTCTCATGAGCAGGGCGTGCTGAGCGACCAGGTCTGGAATGACTACGTCGATTGGTCGACCTCGCAGCTGGTTGATACCGACCAGTTTTTCACTGTGCCGGATTACATCGCACCGGACTTCAGCCCCATCGGTGCATTTTACGAAAGCAGTTCCCGCGGCACGGACCTGGCTCCGTCAATTGCCGACAAAACATTCAGAATCCTGAACACTGCGGGCTCGGGCGTCACGTTAGCAGACTTGATGGCGCACGATATCGATGCCGATGGCAAGCTTGCTGATCACGAGCTTGATGGCTTGATGGCCTGGAGCGATTTGAATGAAGATGGCATTCGTGATCAAAGGCCGGATGCCGCCAATGAGTTCACTTCCCTCATGAGCGCGCTGGGCAGCATAGGGTTGACCAGCCTGCAGGTGCGCAATTACCTGTTGCACACGGCAGGCAATGCCGCCCAGCCCATGCTGGGCAATCCGGCAGCGGCACCAATTATCGTATTGGCGCCATGGAGTGCTGCTCCGAGCGACTATGTTCAGCAGCGCTATATTTACGATCGGTTCCATATCGATGCCGAGACATGGATCGACTGGACTGCGAGGGAAGTCAAGGTTTCCGAAGACCGGCAGAGCCTGGTCGGTACGGATGGCAATGACAACTTCGATATCGATTACTACCGTGAATACGATGGCAGATATTTCAACCTCGGCTTGATCAAGAATTTTTACGGCGGGAATGGTGACGATGTCGTCGGTGGCAGCATGCGCAACGACAATCTATGGGGTGATGCCGGCAATGACTCCTTGGTTGCTTATGACGGTGACGATGCATTGGCTGGTGGCGAAGGCTTGGACGAATTGCAGGGGCAACTGGGGAATGATCTGCTCGACGGCGGTACCGGTGATGATCGGCTGTTCGGCGGCGTCGGTAACGATGTGCTGACAGGCGGTGATGGAGATGACTTGCTGCTGGGCTTTGCTGAGAGCAACGATGCCCGGCAAACACTGCAGGTTGGCGAATCCGACAATGACCTGCTCTTTGGTGGCAATGGCGCCGACAGGCTCTCCGGCAGCCTGGGTAATGACTATCTCGATGGTGGCGATGATGCCGATCTGATACTGGGTGACGAGGGCGAGGACATTCTCTTCGGAGGCCATGGCGATGATGAACTCAATGGTGGTGCCGGTGCCGACATTCTGGAGGGCTGGAGTGGCAACGACAAGATGTTTGGCGGAGTCGGCAATGACCGCCTGTGGGGCGGCGACGGCAATGACATCATGCTTGGATTCAAGCCAGTGAATGAAACACCCCTCTGGCTTGGTGAAGGTGAAACCGATGAGGACATCCTCTACGGTGGCGCTGGCAGCGATTTGATTTTTGGTGGTGTCGGCCATGACCAGCTGTGGGGCGGCGCGGATGCGGATGAATTGCGGGGCGGTACCGATGACGACATGCTGTATGGCGAGGACGGCAATGACAAACTGTTTGGCGGCGCAGGCAATGACACATTGTATGGCGGTGGCGGCAATGATGTCATTGTTGGTGGTGCAGCCATCAATCAGGAAGCGCTGGATGCAGGCGTGCCGGACAATAATTTTCTCTACGGCGGCAACGGCGATGACACGCTTCTTGGTGGTGGAGGACAGGACTATCTCGATGGCGGTGCCGGCGCCGATGAAATGGAAGGCGGACGCGGTGATGACTATTACCTGGTCAACAGTGTCAATGACTCGATACTTGAGCAGCAGAACGAAGGATTCGACACCGTGGTCAGTAGTGCCAATACCATTCTTGGTGCCAATATCGAACAACTAAATTTGGTCGAGGGTTACCGCATCAATGGCACGGGCAACCGCCTCGACAATCGTTTGTTCGGTAACAGCCAGGACAATATCCTTGACGGTGTAACCGGTGCCGACTGGATGGTTGGGGGATTGGGCAATGACACCTACTACATCGACAATGCCGGAGACCGGACGTTTGAATCGTCAGGTGAAGGCATCGATACAGTCAATGCCAGCATCAGCCACGTGCTGGGCGCCAACATTGAAAACCTGAATCTGCTGGACTTTTCAAAACCGGAATCAGGTATGGCAGATGGCGTGCCGATCCTGGTGTATGGCTATCCGAAAGCGTTTGAACTCGACTACATGCAAGGTAATGCAGTGGCGGGTTTCAAGGGAACCTGCGCATTGACCGCAATTGCCAATCTGAGCACGCAAGCCAGCGAGGAACTGTCGGAAGAACAGGTCGTGCGCATGGCCATCGACAATTCCTGGTGCATGACCGATGCCCAGGCAACCGATTACCAGCGTGGCGGATCCAACTATGTACAGCAGCAAGCCTTGCTTGATCGCTATGGAATTCGCAACGGTATTGTGATGGGCTACAACGAGCAGGCGATTGCCAATCTGATCAAGGGTGGACGCGGCGTCATACTGGGGGTAAATTGCGGAAAACTGTGGGCTGATGGAGATTACCTTGATGATGGCAGGGTCAACCATGTGGTGACCGTCACCGGCGTGGCCAACGATGTTGCCACTGGCGCCATCAATGGTTTTTATATGGCCGACTCCGGCCGGGGCCGGGTCAGCGACATGACGCGTTATGTGTCGTTGGCTGACTTCAGGACCAGCGCCAATGTCGCCAGCGCCTATGCCATCTACACGGTGGAGCCGATCAAGTTATGGGAAGAAAACATCAATGCCAGCGGTAACGATCTTGACAACCTGCTTACTGGCAACCGGGGTAACAACGTACTGGCTGGAGGGCGAGGAAACGACACGCTGGCCGGCGGAGGTGGCAATGATACCTACGTGTTCAGCAGGGGAGATGGTCAGGATACGGTGATCGATAACGATAACGACAACGATGCCGGTGACGGCAATGCGGACATACTGGTATTGCAGGACATTCGTCAATCGGAGCTGTCGTTCAGTCAGGTCGGCAATGACCTGCAGATCAATGTGATGGGGGCAAGCGATCGGATTTGCGTGCAGGACTGGTTTGCAGCCAGCATCTACGGCACCAACAATCGGATCGAAACCATTCAGACCAGCGATGGACAGGCCATGCTCAATGCCGAAATCGACCGCTTGATCGAGGCCATGGCGTCATTCGCTCCACCGCCACCAGTGCAAACCGACTGGCACGCCAGCCAGTCGAGTACCTCACAGATATTGCTTACGACCCCTCTGTGAGATCCGGCATGCCACCCAGCGGCTCGACCTTGCGCAGCCAGGAAACCAGCGGCAGGGCGGCATGGAAGTGCTCCAGCAGCAGCGCCTGCAGATCGTCGGGCAGTTTTTTGGCGATGCTGCTTTCGGTCCAGACAATATACCCCTTGAGCTTGAGCTGCTCGATATGTTTGTTGTCGATGTCGAAACCCTTGGGTGGCCGCAGTAGCTTGTTCTCCTCCTGCAAGGGGCCAAAGGTCGCGAGCATGGTTTTGTTCTTCAGCATCTTGCTGAAGCTGGCAGGCTCGGCGACGATGCGCTCGCGGATCTTTTTCAGGCGGTCGCTGGGCGGCAGGTATTCGCCGGCGGCGATCAACAGCCGGCCGGCGGCGTCGATCTGGAAATAATAGGAGGGTCCGCCGCCCTGGCTCGGACGCTTGAGTCCGGTTGCGGTGATGGACGCGGAAAAATGCGTTTTGTAGGGACTCTTGTCGCGCGCAAAACGCAGATCCTTGTTGATCCGGAACAGCGCCTTTTTCGGATTGCAGCCAGCCACTGCCGGATCGAACCTGGCGATGCCGGCAATCAGCGCCGTCACCAGTTCGAGGAATTCGGCGCGCAGGATGTCATAGCGCGGTTTGTTCATCACAAACCAGGCGCGGTTGTTACTTTCAGATAGCTCCGCCAGATAGCGGGTCAGGTCACGCAGGTGCATGCAGGGTTCCAGTAGAGAGGATGTCGTGCCGCCATGCCAGCGGCAGCTCGGTTGACGATGGTGCTGGCTTACTCGATCGGTACTTCGCGTTTTACCTTCGGGCGCGTGCCAACCATGACGTCGAGCGCCGCTTCGGCATTCTTGCGCATCACCGTCATCTTGGCGGTATTGCCAGGGACAAGCTGGGCGATCTGGTTGAGCATGTCGGTGGTGTCGGCCACCGGCTTGCCGTCAACCGCCAGCAGGATGTCGCCGGGCCGCATGCCAGCGCGGTCGGCTGGTCCGCCTTTCAACACGCCGGCGATGATGGTGCCGCTGCTCTTTTTCAAACCGAAGCTCTCTGCCAGTTCCGGGGTGATGTCCTGCGGTTCGACACCGATCCAGCCGCGCACCACGGCGCCCGAGCGGATGATTTCTTCCATCACGCTTTTTACCGTCGAGACAGGAATGGCAAAGCCGATGCCCAGCGAGCCGCCGCTGCGCGAATAGATGGCGGTATTGATGCCTAGCAAGTTGCCATTGGTATCGACCAGAGCGCCACCGGAGTTGCCGGGGTTGATTGCTGCATCGGTCTGGATGAAATTCTCGAACGTGTTGATGCCCAGGTGGTTGCGTCCCAGTGCAGAAATGATGCCCATGGTGACGGTCTGGCCGACACCGAACGGGTTGCCGATGGCCAGCACCACATCGCCGACACGCGCCTGTTCGATCTGCGCCAGCGTAATCGATGGCAGATCCTTGAGGTCGACCTTGATGACGGCAAGATCGGTCTCGGGATCGCTGCCGACCACCTTGGCCACTGCCTTGCGGCCATCGGCCAGGGCGATTTCAATTTCATCGGCCGCTTCCACCACATGGAAATTGGTGAGGATATAACCCTCGGGACTGACGATGACGCCGGAGCCAAGGCTGAACTGTTTTTCATCGGATTCACCGGAGCGGTCACCGAAGAACTTGCGAAACATCGGGTCTTCGAGAACCGGGTTGCCGGCCTGCGAGGCTTCCTTGGTGCTGTAGATGTTGACCACGGCCGGCATGGCGCGCGTGGAGGCCAGCCGGTAGGAGGCATGGTCGCCATTCGGTGCCGGCGACAGTGCCGCCTCGCGCACCGGCACATTGGAGATATTGGCCGGCACATTGAGCATCTTGCCGGACAGGCGCATGCCCCATTCCGGCTTGAAGGTGGCTACAATGAACCAGCAGGCCAGGCCGATTGTGACAGTTTGCGCAAAAGTTAACCAGAGACGTCGCATAGAAGGCCAGGGCAAGCAGAAGAAATTAATGGAGAAGGAGCAGGAACGATGTTATCGGGGCAAAACACGATGTCAGCAAACAGCGCGCAAACCAATGCAGCGCAACAAAATAACGCGCAAAACCACGGGCAAACACAAGGCGGAAATTTGGCCGATGCGCAGGGCAATCAGCGACCTGATCGGCAAGCGCCGGCAAGCGTCGATCGCGATGAACTTGAACGCTATCTGGCCCGCTTTCTCGATCTTACCCGGTTTCGCGACTTTTGCCCGAATGGCATGCAGGTCCAGGGCCGCGTCCGGATCGGCAAACTGGTTTCCGGGGTCACTGCCAGCGTGGCGCTGATCGACGCCGCCCTGGCTGCGGGTGCCGATGCCTTGCTGGTGCACCATGGGTATTTCTGGCGTGGCGAAGATGGCCGCGTGGTGGGCCAGAAGCACCAGCGTCTGAAACGGCTGCTGGTCAATGACCTGAACCTGTTTGCCTACCACCTGCCGCTGGACATGCATGCCACTGTGGGCAACAATGCCCAGCTGGCGCAGCAGCTGGGCTTGCTGGCTGATGGCCGCTTCGGGGAAAACGATATCGGCTGGCTTGGCGGTGCAGGTGACGCCACGCTGCAGACGGTTGGCGATCTGGCGCTGCGCATCGAGCAGCGCCTGGCGCGCAAGCCGCTGCTGATTGGCGATCCTGCCATGCCGCTGGCACGCCTTGGCTGGTGTACCGGTGCGGCCCAGAATTATCTTGGTGAAGCCATTGCCGCTGGTGCGCACTGCTACCTCAGCGGCGAGATTTCCGAACCCACGGTCCATTTGGCGCGGGAAAGCGGTACCGCCTATCTGGCGTGTGGCCACCATGCCACCGAGCGCTATGGCGTGGCGGCGCTGGGCGAACACCTGGCGGCGCAATTCGGCATAACGCACCAGTTCATCGACATCGACAACCCGGTCTGACGTCAGGCGCCACTTCACCGGCATCCCGGGTTGGCCTTGCTATCGAGGATTACTTTCGTATTGCTCAAGTCCGGGTAAAGTGGCACCGGAAGTGTTTTGTAAATGTTGGTGTACTTCAGTCATTCTGGCCGGTTACCATGGCCACTCTCTCCGGCGCCTGACGCTGGTTTTCCAAGCGATGTGAGCAGGAGTCCAGCCATGACGTCAGCGCAGCGGCAAGAGGGGGCAGGGCAGGGCATCAGTGTCCTGCTGGTGGAGGACGACCGCACTACGCGCACATTGCTTGAACGAGCCATCGGCTCGGCACCAATGCTGTCGCTGTCCGCGGCATTCGACCGTGCCACACCGGCGCTGGCCTGGCTGGAGCAGAATACGGTCGACCTGCTGCTGACCGACCTCGGCCTGCCGGATGGGTGCGGCATCGACATCATCCGCGCCTGCGCGGCGCGTCATCCGACGTGTTCCATCATGGTGGTGACCATGTCCAGCGATGAAGAGCAGGTGCTGGCCTGCATCGAAGCCGGTGCTTCGGGCTATGTCCTCAAAAACGCTGGCCAGACCGACATCGTGCGCGCCTTGCTCGACCTGCATGCGGGCGGCTCACCGATCAGTCCGGTGATTGCACGCAAGGTGCTGGCACGCTTGCGTGGCCAGCGGCAGGGCTCGGGCAGGCTGTCCGGCCATGGCAGGCCTGATACTGCGCACAAGCCCGCAGAGGCGCTGGCCGATGGGAAGGTTCACGACAGGAAAGGGAGTGGACCGAGTCGTCGCGCCGGATATCCATTGCAGACGCTCACGCGGCGCGAAACCACGATTCTCGAATTGATAGGCCGCGGCGACAGTTATG
Organism: Janthinobacterium lividum; assembly: GCA_050954505.1. Taxonomy (GTDB): domain Bacteria; phylum Pseudomonadota; class Gammaproteobacteria; order Burkholderiales; family Burkholderiaceae_D; genus JAQGMO01. Next base: position 2,458 of record JBPBPY010000509.1, on the reverse strand, counting down.
CCGAGGTAGCGAGTGTGCTCAAGCTGTCGGTTGGCACGGTGCAGACGCATGTGAAAAACATCTACGGCAAGCTCGCGGTGCATTCACGCGGCGCAGCGGTATTCGAAGCGCAGCGGCGCGGCTTGCTGCATCTGGAAACGCTGAAAGGGCGGTTGGAAGAATAACCCGGCCGCTGGCAAACGAGCTGGCATGGTCGATCATGCTGGCCAGCGGTCGGGCAAACCTGTCTGCTTGAACTGACTGGTTCGAATTGCCTGCCTTACTTGCGCAACTGGTCACGAATTTCGCGCAAAAGCAGAACATCTTCCGGCGTTGCGGTTTCCTTGGCTGCAGGTCCGAGCTTGTCGGCAATCTTGGCCCGGTTGATCAACCGCACCATCTGGAAAATGATGAACGCCAGGATCAGGAAGTTGAGCAGGATGGTGAGGAAACTGCCATAGGCGAACACGGCGCCGAGCTTCTTGGCTTCCACCAGTGACAGGTTCATCGGCTGGTGCTTCAAAGGCAGGTAATAATTGGTGAAGTCGAGGCCGCCGAAAATCGAACTGACGATGGGCATGATGATGTCCTGCACCAGCGAATCAACGATCTTGCTGAAAGCAGCGCCGATGATCACGCCAACGGCCAGGTCGATGACATTGCCCTTGATTGCAAAGGCGCGGAATTCTCTCATCATGCTCATACGGTTCTCCCAGAATTAGATGGCAAAATTGTACGTGATTTCACGGCGCCAGGCGAAAGCCCGGTCCCCCGGCGCAAGGCTGGCGCCAGAACGGCTTCCCCACATCGCCGCAACAAAGTGCCGCCGCATGAACCGCACAATGGCAGCGCGTGCGCAAAAACCGCCTGCTAGCCCGGATTTACTTTTAAAACCGCTGACTGCTCCGCTATAATCCGCGGTGCGAGGAGACTGTCAGAGTTGGAGTGAACGACCGCAAGACACCTGGGCGAGACATGCAACACCATTTGATTGACGGCAGCGCCATCGGGTGCTGTGCCGCGATGATCTGGGCGCGCGTTTTCGCCCGGCCAGTGCGCGGCGCCACTCAAACCACGCCCAACAGGCCCGGCAGGCTTTTCGAAGTTTTCGTACTAACTAGGTATTCGCTAAGTTTCGTACAAGTTTCGCAATTTGACTGATTGGGGTTGGTATGAGTAACGAAAAGCAGGTCGATTCCGGTCGGCGCAACTTGCTCGTCGCCACATGTGCGGCAGGCGGTGTAGCCGGACTGGCAACAGCAGGCGCATTTGTATCAACCTTCCAGCCATCCGAGCGGGCCAAATCCGCCGGCGCGCCTGTCGAAGTGGATATTTCGGCATTAGCGCCCGGCGAGTTGAAAACCGTGGAATGGCGCGGCAAGCCGGTGTGGATCCTCAAGCGCACTCCCGACATGCTGGCCGCACTGCCCAAATTCGACGCCGAACTGGCTGACCCCAAGTCGGAACGCAACCCCGACGAACTCACTCCCGCCTACGCCCGCAACGAACACCGTTCGATCAAGCCCGACATCCTGGTGGCCGTCGGCATCTGCCCCCATCTGGGCTGCTCGCCGGGCGCCAAGTTCCAGACCGGCCCGCAGCCATCGCTGCCGGACGACTGGCACGGCGGCTTTCTGTGCCCCTGCCATGGTTCGACATTCGATCTTGCCGGGCGCGTCTACAAGAACAAGCCGGCGCCCGACAACCTGACGGTTCCGCGTCACATGTTTGCCAGCGATACCATGCTGGTAATTGGCAAAGACGAGAAAGGCGAGGCATAACATGGCATTCGTCGAGAAAAAACTGCCGGCCGACGCACCGGTTGCGGCCAAGGCGCTGAACTGGGTCGATGCCCGCTTCCCGCTCTCGAAACTGTGGAACGACCAGTGGGGCGCATACTACGCGCCAAAGAATTTCAACTGGTGGTACATCTTTGGCTCGCTGGCCATGCTGGTGCTGGTGATCCAGATCGTCACCGGCATTTTCCTGGTCATGCACTACAAGCCCGATGCCACGCTGGCCTTCGCTTCGGTGGAATACATCATGCGCGACGTGCCCTGGGGCTGGCTGGTGCGCTACATGCACTCGACCGGCGCTTCGGCCTTTTTCATCATCATCTACCTGCACATGACGCGCGGGCTGCTCTACGGTTCCTACCGCAAGCCGCGCGAACTGATCTGGCTGTTTGGCGTGGGCATTTTCCTGTGCCTGATGGGCGAGGCCTTCTTCGGCTATCTGCTGCCGTGGGGCCAGATGTCCTACTGGGGCGCGCAGGTGATCGTCAACCTGTTCGGCGCCATCCCCTTCATCGGCCCCGACCTCTCGCTGTGGATCCGCGGCGACTATGTGGTGTCCGATGCCACGCTCAACCGCTTCTTCGCTTTCCACGTGATCGCCATTCCGCTGGTGCTGCTGGGTCTGGTGGCTGCCCATCTGATCGCCCTGCATGAAGTGGGTTCGAACAATCCCGATGGCATCG
>JBPBPY010000440.1:0-10663 GCA_050954505.1 Janthinobacterium lividum | reverse complement strand
TAGCGGCGTTAGCTGGTAACGGCCACCAGCCAGCAACTTGATGCTGAAATTCTTCGCGTGGCCATCGGGCGCCGCCAGCAGCCAAAACAGCACTTGGCTGCCCAGTAGCGTTGTCAGGTCCTCAGGCGCCCGCTCGGAGCCGCGCAGCACGGCTGCCAGGTCTGCAAGGCCCGGGCCGCCGTCGCTTTCGTATTTCAGGTGCGGCGGTACGCCCAGCGCCTGGCAAAAGTCTTCCTGCGGCAGGCGCATGATCCAGGAACCCGAAGGATGAAGCTGGCGGTCGAAACGCTCGACGCCAAGCACTTTTTGGCTGCCAAACGAAAGAATGGCGGTGCGCGCCACCGGCAGGCCGAATTCCGCCAGCAGATTCATGCACAGCCACTCGTTTTCCACTGACGCACTCAGGTCGGCCTTGCGATGACCTACCAGTCCCAGGGGCAGCTTAAGAATGTGGGTGGTCGGCGTCGAGCCGTGCGGCCGCATCCAGCCGCCGTTATGCCATAACAGGGCAGTTTTTTCCTGCGCGCCCGCCAGCGAGATACGAAGGTCGTCGGGGTCCATTCCGGCGCCCGCTGGTCGCGCCTGCGTCAGTCCGATCAAGTGCCGTTCAACGTCTTCTTCACGCATCGGCGTGCCTTCGATGCGCTTTACGTCTTTAGGCGCTTCGTCTTCCATGAGCAGTTGCACGGCGCCGACGCAATCCCGCCCTATCTCCTGAAGTAAATCGAAGGCGTCTATCGACGCCAGCTTGTAGTGCGAGGCCAGACGCTTGCGTATCGGTTCGCTGTCTGGCAGCAGATTGTCGAAGTAGTGGCGCACGACGGCGCCGCGTAAGGGCATGTCGCCCGTGTAAGGCAAGGACAGGGATAGCGGCCGGCCCAGCGCGGACTCGCGCCAAGCCCGGTCGTACAGAAACTGGCTTTCGCCGCGGGCCGGGATGGTCCAAGTGCCGACACGCTCACCGTTACTCCATACCGACAGCGATCGCGCGTGTGAGGGGCGCCCCATGGCTACCACTCCGGCGTGGCCGCGCCAGCGTCGTCGCTGACGACAGCAGCACCCTGCTTCGGCTGCACCAGCACTTCGTGGTTCAGGGCGGCGAGCAGCGCCAGCAGTTGTTCCACGCTGATCGATGCCGGATCGAGTTCCATGGCGGAGACGCGGCTCTGGCTAATGCCGAGGCGCTGCGCCAACGCCGTCTGCGACATCCCGGCGCTTTTGCGCGCGGACTGCAACAGCGGTCCCAGTTGCTTGGAAAGTGAAAGAATGTGCTTCATCGCATGATTTTGATTTAGCTGTATGGAGAGTATTTTCAGATTACTCGTATTACGGGTATTCGTCAATTACCTGTTTTACTGGTAATTTTCATCTGACTCGACTGCGGCGTGGACATGTAGTACTTCGTTGAGCACAAAGTGCGAATAAGCAAAAGTGGTCCTGCATGGAGGCCGCGATCTCCTGCCACGGCAAGGCGGGGAAGTTCACGACCGGCGCGATCTTGTTCGGATCGGCCAGCAGATTTTCAAGGTGGCCCCGCGAGCGCGCAGGATTGTCGCCGCTGCGGTACTTGCTGACGGTGGCCCAGTCGAGGATGGACTCGATGCGGCCACGCAGGCGCACTGCCGTCTCGGTCTTGACGTTCCAGATGGGCCGCAACATTTCACCACCAGGTCAGTGTCGACATCGGATACCGGCAGTGTGCCGAACACGGGGGACGCGTAATTGGCCAGCGTGGATTCCCACTGCGCGATGTGCTTCGGGTTCTTCCAGCTGGCGCGCTGCGCGCTAATGTAGGCCGATGCGCACTGGTCGAAGGTCGTCAGCCGCGATTTACGCAGCGCGTCGGATGTACGGACGGCGTTGCGATCTACGATGGGGTCTTTGCCTTCGCTTAGAAGCAAACGGCACTTGCCGGCGCGCTCGCGCGCGATGGCAAGGCTGACGGCGTTCAAGCCGCCCAAACCCATCTCCCGTGCCTTGCCTGCGATCGTAAATCGAAAAATCCAGCTCTTCGATCCGCCCTTCGCAATCCGTAACCACAAACCATCGCCGTCGCCGTAATATCCAGGCGAGTTCAAGTTCTCAACGAGTTTGACGGAGAGCTTTTTGACCAGGTGTCCCATCAGATCCTACCCACGTTTTTACCCACGTCGTGTGCGCGGACAGTGCTGGATATTGTGGGACGTCCGCGGACGCTAAATTTTGATTTTTCCCTATGAAGAGGCAAAAAAAAGCCCCCGGTGAGGATAGCTTATTGAGGTGTTCTGACGGAAGAGGCGAGATTCGCCTACATGCCGCAGGCCGCCGATTCGCTTGCAAGCGAATCGCTTCGAATCCCACACGCAAGCCCGCAGGGGCTTGCTTTCTTCCACCAAATAAAAACGCCCGCTGACGCGGGCATTTGTATTTGGCGGAAGAGGTGAGATTCGAACTCACGGAACCTTTCAGTTCGGTAGTTTTCAAGACTACTGCAATCGACCACTCTGCCACTCTTCCTTTGGTCTTTCACCCAGCACGCACTGGAAACAAATCCGGCCCGGTCGGGTACGTCGAGATTATACCTAACTCGACGCTGCTGCACTACTCTTCCAGAAACATCTGCTGCAAATCATTCAAAAACCGCCCACCGAGTTCGGTTGGCTTGATGATCTTGTGGTCGCGGTACAGCAAACCCTTGGCTTCGGCAGCGTTCAAGGCACCCTCCACTGCCGTGATCGGCAAACCGGTGCGGGCAGAAAACTGATTTACTTCGAAACCGTCGGTCAGCCGCAAGGCGTTGAGCATGAATTCGAAACCGAGTTCGCCACGGCCGATCTCGACTTCTTCCTGGATGGCATTGCCTGCCAACGCATGCTCGAGATACGAGGCCGGCTGCTTGTAGCGCGCCTGGCGGATAACCCGGTGCGGGAATGAAATCTTGGAATGGGCGCCGGCGCCGACGCCGAGATAGTCGCCAAAATTCCAGTAATTCAAATTGTGCCGTGCTTGCCGGCCTGGCTGGGCATAGGCTGAAATTTCGTAATGGCCATATCCGGCGCCAGCGAGCTCGGCCTGGACCATGTCCTGCATCTCTGCACTGGCGTCATCGTCAGGAATCGGCGGCGGGTATTTGGCGAAGACCGTGTTGGGCTCCAGCGTCAAGTGGTACAGCGACAGGTGCGGCGGCGCAAATTCGATTGCCGTGCGGACGTCCGCCCTGGCCTGTTCCAGCGTCTGCTGCGGCAAGGCGTACATCAAATCAAGATTGAAATTCTCGAAGGTGTCACGGGCGATACCGACCGCACGGCGAGCTTCGTCTGAATCATGGATGCGGCCCAAGGCCTTCAGGTGTTCGGCATTGAAACTCTGGATGCCGATCGACAGGCGGTTGATGCCGCTGGCGCGGTAGGACTTGAATTTTTCCACTTCAAACGTCCCGGGGTTGGCCTCCATGGTGATCTCGGCCGCGCCATCGAGTGGCAACAGGGTGCGGATATCCGAGAGCAAACGGTCGAGTCCGGCCGCCGACATCAAGCTGGGCGTGCCGCCGCCGATGAAGATGGTGTAGATCTTGCGCCCCCATATCAGCGGCAGTGCTGCCTCCAGGTCGCTGCGCAGCGCGTCGAGATATTGCTGTTCCGGAAAACTGCCGCCGGCAGCTTCGTGAGAATTGAAATCGCAATACGGACACTTGCGCACGCACCAGGGAAAATGCACATACAGCGACAGAGGCGGCAATGCCGTCAGGTTCAATACCCCCGGCTTCAGATAGGCCATGGCGCTGCGCGCTGCAGCGGGCATGGGATCGAACGAGGCGACCGGCTTGATCGGAATCATCGCAGCTTTTCCACCAGCGTCCGCAGGGCCTGGCCGCGATGGGAGAGATGATTTTTTTGCGCTGGATCGAGTTCGGCTACCGTGACAGCCAGATCGGGCAAGAGGAAATGGGCATCGTAGCCAAAGCCGCCCTGCCCGCGCGGCACATCGATGACTTCCCCATTCCAGCGGCCGTCGGCAATGACCGGCTGCGGGTCGTCGGCATGGCGTACATACACCAGCACGCAATAGTAATACGCCGAGCGGTCGCTGTGCGCCGCCAGATCCTCGATGAGTTTTTGATTATTGCGTTGGTCAGACTTCGGCTCGCCGGCGTAGCGTGCGGAATACACGCCTGGTGCGCCGGCCAGGGCATTGACGCAGATACCGGAGTCGTCTGCCAGAGCCGGCAGACCGGTCAGGCGCGCAGCATGGCGCGCCTTGCCCAAGGCGTTTTCGACGAAGGTGTGAAATGGTTCTTCCGCTTCGGGAACATCGAAGTCGGCTTGTTTGTGCAGCGTGAAGCCAAGCGGCGCCAGCAAGGTGTCGAATTCCTTGAGTTTGCCGGCATTGTTGGAAGCAAGTATCAGGGGGCGGGTCATGGCAGTTGTACTAAATCGGCATCAGACCGGCAGGCCAAGCGCCTGCTTTTGCAGCCGGATCAGGTCGCCGATGCCATGCTGCGCCAGGTCGAGCAAACGGTCCATGGTGGCGCGGTCGAATGCCACGCCTTCGGCAGTGCCCTGCACTTCGACGAACTGGCCGCCTTCGGTCATTACCACATTCATGTCGGTGTCGCAGTTCGAGTCTTCCAGATAGTCGAGGTCAAGCACCGGCTCGCCTTTGAAGACACCCACCGAAATCGCCGCAATGAACTGCTTGATCGGCAGCACGGTAATGGCCTGCTGTTCCAGCAAGGTGGAAAACGCGTCATGGGCGGCAACCATGGCGCCGGTGATGGCAGCAGTACGGGTGCCACCATCGGCCTGCAGCACGTCGCAATCGAGATGCAGCGTGCGTTCCCCAAAACCCTGGAGATCGAAAGCCGCGCGCAGCGAGCGGCCGATCAGGCGCTGGATTTCCTGGGTGCGGCCGGATTGCTTGCCCTTGGCTGCCTCACGGTCCATGCGGGTGTGGGTCGAGCGGGGCAGCATGCCGTACTCGGCGGTCATCCAGCCCTGTCCCTTGCCTTTCAGGAAAGGCGGTACCTTGTTCTCGATGCTGGCAGTGCACAGTACCCGCGTGTCGCCAAATTCAACCAGTACCGAACCCTCGGCATGTTTGGTGAAATGGCGCGTCAGGCGCACCGGACGCAGGGAATTGCTGGCACGTCCGCTGGGACGATGTTGTTGCGGCATGGGAGACTCTTGTGGTGACAGGCTGGATTGAGGCGGGCAAACATTGCGGCGCAGGCGAATTGTAATCCAGGATCCGCCCTGTCCGCCGGCGCAATCAACTGCGGCGTGGCAAACGCCCCGTACGCTCGATTGCAGCGCGGATTTCGGCAATCGCCTTTTCGATTTCACTTTCGCTGAAATCTTCCGCCATGGCGATCTCTTCCTGGGCTTTTCTCAAGGCATCCGCATTGGGCTGCCCGGCGCCTTCCAGATTGCCGCTGCCATCCCAGCTCATGGCCAGGGCGGTCACATTGTCGCCATATTTGCCGCCGATTTCCGTGGCCTTTTGCACCAATGCCGGCACCGCCTGGACGATTGAATGGGCAAACAGTTCGCGCGCCAGTATCGGTTCAGGCACCGTGGCCCACAAACCGTCGGAACACAGCAGCAGCAAGTCGCCGGTTTGCAGCATCGCCGGCCGCGAAATCTCGACCTTGGGCGCGATCGGCGCGCCCAGACAGTTGTGCAGGCGGTTGCGCTCGGGATGCGTGGCGCGCTCACTGGGCAGCACACGTCCCTGGGCTATCAGGTTTTCGATGTTGGAATGGTCGCGGGTGCGCGTAAGCACGGCGCCTTCCCGCATCCAGTACAGGCGCGAATCACCACAGTGGGCCCAGATTGCCACGCCATCCTGGACCAGGCAGGCAACGATGGTGGTGCGTGGCGACTCGTCGAGGTGCTGGTCGGTGCAGTAGCGCAGGATTTCCCGATGGGCAGCAAAGAAACTGTCTTCCAGAAACCGCTGCGGTGAAGCGATGCGCGGTCTCGCCCCTTGATGGAAACAGGCACCCAGGGTCTTCATGGCGATGTCGGCGGCAATTTCCCCGCCGGCGTGACCGCCCATGCCATCGGCAAGCAGGATCAACAGCGCATCGCGCGTGTAGCAATATCCCATGCGGTCCTGGTTTGACGAGCGCCCGCCGATGCGGCTCTCTTGATAGACTGAAAATCGCATGCGGTCCTCAGCGCCCCGGCACCAGGAAGCATGGCGACCCGGCGCCGGCGCCATCAACGGCCAAGCACCTCATCGGGTATTCTCGTGGATGGTGGTGTTGACGACGTCGGCCGGTTCGCGCAGGCGCAGCAGCTTGCGCAAGCCCATTTTGGCGCGCGTGATGGCATCGGGCTGCGGCGCCGCCGCCTCCTGGCGCAGCGCCTTTTGCAGCGCAAACACGCTTTGCGGCCGCTCCAGGGGATTGATCATCAGACTCCAGCGCACGACCTGGATCAGTTCGGGGGAATACACACCGTGAAGTTTCTGGAAATGGGCTTCCATGCGATCGCTTTTCTCGCGCTGGTCGGCTGCCTGCGGCGGTGCGCCGACCATGCAGGCAAAGATCGACGCGCCGATGCTGTAGACATCGGTCCATGGGCCGAGGCTGCCGTTTTTCACATACAGTTCGGGCGGCGCAAAACCCGGGGTGTACATCGGATACAGTTTTGGCAAGTCGGTGCGCAAGGCCTGGCGCGCCGCGCCGAAGTCGAGCAGGATCGGCGTGCCATCGACACGCAGGTAGATGTTGGCCGGTTTCAGGTCCAGATGCAGCAGCTTGTTGGCATGCACCTCGCGCAAGCCATTCATCACCTGCCCGAACATCTTGCGGATGAAGCGCTCCGAAACCAGCGGCTTTTCGCCCTTGTCGCGGCGGCGCAGGATATGGTCCTGCAGCGAGCGGCCCGATTCGTAGGCCATGACCATGTAGACGGTTTCATTGGCCCGGAAGAAATTGACCACGCTGACCACATTCGGATGCATGATGCGCGCCAGCGCCCGGCCTTCCTCGAAAAAACACTTCAGGCCAATGCGGAACACCGGCAGGTTTTCTGCCGCAATCTGTGGCGCCAGCTCCCCGGGCTGGCGCAGCGCCAGCGAACTCGGAAGATATTCCTTGATCGCCACCGCATTGCCATCCTCGTCGCAGGCCAGATAGACGATACTGAACCCGCCCGAAGCAATCTTCTTTACAATGCGGTATCCAGCAATATCGAGACCATCCGGCAAGGGAGCGTTGTTTTGCGCCGCCATAATTATCCTGTTGTCTTGATAAAACGATCGCGCCACCTGCTCGATGCCGGTACACGCCGGCGGCAGAGCGTCAACCGCGCTTGTGGATTGTGTGGATAAATCACTGCTTTGTAAAGAACAAACCGGGGAAGCCATTTTGACCATCAGCAGCATGACAGGTTATGCAACAGTCACCCGTGAGACCGCCACCGGAACGCTGACGCTGGAGATCCGTAGCGTCAATTCGCGCTTTCTCGATTTGCAATTTCGTATCAATGACGACTTGCGCAGCGCCGAGCCGGCGTTGCGTGAAGCGATCATGGCCCGGGTTGCGCGCGGCAAGGTCGAGTGCCGGCTCAGCTTTGGCCGCAAGGCTTCCAGTACCGCTGCCACGGAACTCAATACCGTACTGCTCAACAGCTTGTCCGCCCTGCAGGACCAGGTGCGCCAGCGCTTTGCCGATGCGGCGCCCTTGTCGGTGGGCGAGCTGTTGCGCTGGCCGGGCATGATGAGCGAGACCGATGCCGACACACTGGCCGCCGGTCCGCAAGCCAGCGCCAGCGCACAGATCGCCCAGCACGATGAGATCCTGGGCGCCGCCAATGAAGCGGTGAGCGAATTCACCGCTTCGCGCCAGCGCGAAGGTGCCGCGCTGGCCGAGATGCTGCTGGCGCGCGTCACCGACATGGAAGCCATCGTTGAACGCATTGCGCCGCTGGTGCCGCTGGCGCTGTGGCAAATGCAGCTCAAGGCCGTCGAACGGCTGCAGGATGCGCTGGGCATGGCCCAGGCAGAGAGCGGCAATGCCAAGCCAATCATTCCAGTCGAGGAAGTCTCCGAACGCATTCGCCAGGAAGTGACCTTGTATGCAGTGCGCATCGATGTGCAGGAAGAACTGACACGGCTTGCCGCCCATTTGACCGAGACCCGACGCATCATTACCGAAGGCGGCCGGGTCGGCAAGCGGCTCGACTTCATGATGCAGGAACTCAACCGCGAAGCCAATACCGTGGGTTCGAAAGCCGCCGTACGCGAATTGTCCGACGCATCGATGGAAATGAAATTGTTGATCGAGCAGATGCGCGAACAGGTGCAAAACCTGGAGTGAACGTTGCTGACGCGGCTCGCTGAGCCGCAGCAAAACCAGGATGCAGGCGCAGTCTGAAAAACCTGTCCTCGATGGCGGGATTATCCAGCGCGCCTTGACGGCAAGCGTTGCTGGCGCAGGCAAAAATTCGCTTGCCCCCGGCCGCATATGGCAGAATCCTGCTGCTGGTCACCGCCGAATCCACCAAATCCATTGTTACCTCTGTTACCTTTACCAATTACGCACGAGTCTCGTACATGCCCATCATCAGCGCCCCTTCCGGCAGTGTCTTCATGGTTGTCGCCCCCTCGGGTGCCGGCAAATCCACCCTCGTCAACGCGCTGCTGGCGCAGAACCAGACCATCAAGCTGTCGATTTCACACACCACCCGTGCGCCGCGTCCTGGGGAGCAGGATGGGCGCGAGTATCATTTCATCGATGTGGAAGATTTCCTGGCACGCCGTACCGCGGGCGAGTTCCTCGAGTCGGCCGAAGTACATGGCAACTTCTACGGCACTTCACGCCTGGAGATTGCCCAGCAGATGATGGCAGGCACCGACGTGCTGCTTGAAATCGATTGGCAAGGCGCGCAGCAGGTGAAAAAACAATTCCCTCACGCAGCCGGTATTTTCATCCTGCCGCCATCGATCAATGCACTCGAAGAACGGTTGCGCAAACGCGGCCAGGATGACGAGCATGTGATCACGCGACGCCTGCTTGCCGCAGGCGGCGAGATAGCCCACGCCCCGGAGTTCGAGTATGTTATTATCAATCATGATTTTGCGACAGCATTGTCCGAACTCAATGCCATCGTCCAAGCGACCCGTTGCCGTTTTGCGCAACAAGCGGCGCGCAATGCCTCCTTGTTTGCCCAATTGGGCATCCACGCCACGTTAAGCTAATACCGCAGTTACTGCATTTTCCGGAGTACTTATGGCCCGTATCACCATCGAAGATTGTATCAAGCACATCCCCAACCGTTTTCAGCTCACGCTGGCCGCGACCTATCGCGCCCGTCAGCTTTTGCAAGGCCATACCCCCACGGTCGACGCCAAGGACAAGCCAACCGTGATCGCCTTGCGTGAAATCGCTGCCGGCAAGGTCGGCATCGAAATGCTCAAGAAAGTCCCAAGCTGATCGATAACGCCAGCAAACCCCTGCGCCGATCTCCAAGCACCAACGACTTTTGCGTCTCATGTGACAAAGCCTGCCCGGCATGAACACCACTCCTGCAAACCTTCCTGTCGTCCCTGCTGCCGCCAAACGGTCAGCAGGCGCACGTGCATCGCAGGCTGCCGGCAAGCATGAACCCGAACAAGCCATCATTCCCGGCGTGGCTTCGGTCAGCCACCTGACCTTCAAGCTCTCCGAGTACCTGACTGCCTCCGAACTGCGCAAGGTCAAGGAAGCCTATCGCTTTTCAGATGAAAAGCATCTTGGCCAGATGCGCAAGTCGGGCGAACCCTACATCTCCCATCCGATCGCTGTCGCGGAAATTTGCGCCGACTGGAAACTGGATGCCCAGGCCATCATGGCTGCGCTGCTGCATGACGTCATGGAAGACCAGGACGTCAAGAAGGATGAATTGATCGAGCGCTTTGGGGCGCCGGTCGCCACGCTCGTCGATGGTTTGTCGAAACTGGAAAAGATCGAATTCCAGAGCCAGGTTGAAGCTCAGGGCGAAAACTTCCGCAAGATGCTGCTGGCCATGGCGCGCGATGTGCGCGTGATCCTCATCAAGCTGGCCGACCGGCTGCACAACATGCGCACGCTGGGCGTCATGCTGCCCGAGAAAAAACGCCGCATCGCACTCGAGACCATGGAAGTGTACGTGCCGATTGCACACCGCCTGGGCCTCAACAACCTGTACCGCGAGTTGCAGGAACTGGCGTTCTCGCACATTTTCCCGCTGCGTTACCGGACGCTGGGCAAAGCCGTCAAGGCTGCGCGCGGCAATCGCCGCGAAGTGGTGTCGAAGATTCTCGATTCGGTCACTTCCACCCTGGCTGCCACGGCCATCGATTCGGAAGTCCAGGGCCGGGAAAAAACCCTGTTCGGCATCTATCGCAAGATGCGCAACAAGCACCTGTCGTTTTCCCAGGTGCTCGATGTGTATGGTTTCCGCATTGTGGTCGACAGCTTTGCCAACTGCTACGTCGCATTGGGCACCCTGCATGCGCTCTACAAGCCGATGCCGGGCAAGTTCAAGGACTACATTGCCATTCCCAAGCTTAATGGCTATCAGTCGTTGCACACGACCCTGATCGGCCCGTACGGCACGCCGGTCGAGTTCCAGATCCGCACGCGCGACATGCATCGCGTGGCCGAGTCAGGCGTGGCGGCCCACTGGCTGTACAAGAATGAAGAAGGCGCCCTGAC
>JBPBPY010000389.1:0-10699 GCA_050954505.1 Janthinobacterium lividum | reverse complement strand
ACCAGCGCACCGAGTGTAATGATGGAAAACCAGATATCGTAATGCAGCACCAGATAGCCCAGCACCAGGGCAATCTCCACCAGCGTGGGCAGAATCGAGAACAATGTGTAGGACACCAGCGAAGAGACCGCGCGGGTACCACGTTCGATGTCGCGCGTCATGCCGCCGGTCTGGCGGTTCAGGTGAAAGCGCAGCGACAGCGCATGCAGGTGGCGAAACACCTGCAGGGCAATGGTGCGTACGGCGCGCTGCGTGACCCGGGCAAAGACGAATTCGCGCAGCTCGGTAAACAACGTGGTCGACAGCCTGAGCAAGCCATACATGACCAGAATGCCAACCGGCAGCAAAACCAGCGTTTGCCCCGGTACGGCACTGAGACTGTCGATCAGGCGCTTCATCACTACCGGCACGGCAACGTTGGCAACCTTGGCACCGATCAGGAATGCCAGCGCCAGCGCCACGCGCCATTTATATGCCCAGAGATAAGGCAGCAGGGTCTTGAGGGTCACCCAGTCATTGCGGGTCGCCTGGTTGGCGGGCGCCGGCGGGGTGGAATGGGCAGAGTGGCGCATTGAGGAAAATTCTTCGAGGATCGGTGATAATGCGGATTATGCTGCGACGCAGCGTTGAATACTGCCATTGCATGGCGTGGTCAGCTGCTCAGACATCGCAGATTGTAGCGTCATACGATACTTCAAGGAGCGGCCAGGTGTCCCACATCGATCAATCTGCAGCAAATGCCAGAACCCATGATGGCCCCCTGCCCGATGGCATGCCGCAACTGCGTGTGGTGCCCATGCCATCCGACGCCAATGTGCATGGCGACGTCTTTGGCGGCTGGATCATGGCACAGGTGGATATTGCCGGCTCGATTCCTGCCACGCGCCGTGCCAATGGCCGGGTCGCTACCGTGGCAGTGAATTCCTTCGTTTTCAAGAATCCGGTCTTTGTCGGCGACCTGTTGTCGTTTTATGCGCACATCGTCAAGGTGGGTACCACCTCCCTCACCGTCAACGTCGAGGTGTTTGCCGAGCGCAGTTCGCTGCAGCCGCAAACCGTCAAGGTCACCGAGGCCACGCTGACGTATGTCGCCACGGGTCTGGACCGCAAGCCGCGCGTGCTGCCGCCGCTCAAGGATGCCTGGGTCGATCCCTTCGTGAAGGTACCGGCCACACCCTGCACACCCGCCACAACCGGCACAATCGACACAAGCGACACACCCAGCGCAGGCTGACATCGGTTTTCGGTGAGCCGCACCCCTGCCATTCCGGCATCCACCGCCGCAGCCGAACGCCGCCAGTTCCTGGCCCTGTGCGCACGCGCCGTGTCGCTGACGGCCTTGTCGGCACTGGCGTCTTCGTCGTCGGTGGCCGCACTGCCGCCCTCTGCCAGTGCCGCGCTGGCGGCGTCCTATCCGTTCAAGCTCGGCGTGGCTTCAGGCTCTCCATTGCCCAATGCGGTGGTGTTATGGACGCGCCTGGTGCCGGACCCGATCGGCGACCCGCAATCGTCCGCACTCGGTCCTGCGGCACTCACGGTACGCTGGGAAGTGGCCGAGGACGACAACTTCCGCATCATTGCCGCCAGCGGCAGTGCCAGCGCCCTGCCCGAGCTGGCATTCAGCGTCCATGTCGATGCCATCGGCCTGAAGCCGGAGCGCTGGTACTGGTACCGCTTCATGTTCGGCGACGCCGTCAGCCCCGTTGCCCGAACCCGCACGGCGCCATCGCCGCTGAGTCTGCCGCATGCGCTGCGGTTTGCCTTTGCCTCCTGCCAGCACTGGGAGTTTGGCCAGTACGGGGCGCACCGCCATATCGCCGCTGCGGCACCTGACCTGGTGATCTTCCTGGGAGACTATATCTACGAATGGGGCCCGTACACCTTGTCGCATCCGCTGCGACCACAGCGCAGCAATGAAAGTTTCACACTGCGCGACTACCGCGTACGCTATGCTCAATACAAGACCGATCCGCATTTGCAGGCCGCCCACCATGCAGCACCATGGATCGTGACCTGGGACGACCATGAGGTTGCCAATGATTATGCCAACGACCAGGATGAGCGCTTGAGCGCCGACTTCCTCGATCGCCGCGCCGCAGCCTACCAGGCCTTCTATGAACACATGCCGGTGCGTCTGCCGCCACAGCCGGGGCCGCAATCCGGCCGCGAGCGCTTTGTTTCGCTTTTGATGATGCAGCGTTATGACTGGGGCCGGCTGGCACGCTTCCATGTGCTCGACGATCGCCAGTACCGCTCCCATGAAGCCTGTCCCAAGCCGGGTCGCGGTGGTTCGAATTCGGTCGACGCAACCTGCAGCGAACGCCTGCTGCGCGAGCGCACCTTGCTCGGTGCCGCTCAGGAACACTGGCTGGCCGATGGGCTGGCCCGTTCCAGCGCCGGCTGGAACATCCTGGCGCAGCAAACCCTGATGGCGCAAGCCAGCCAGGTGCCGATCAGGCAGGACACCGATGGCCGTTTCTGGACCGATGGATGGGACGGCTACCCTGCAGCGCGTGCGCGGCTGTTTGCCGATCTGCAGCGCCATCGGCCAGCCAATCCTGTGGTCATTTCAGGCGATGTGCATACCTTTTTTGCAGCCGACCTGCGCGCCGACTTCCAGCATCCGGTCTCGCGCGGGAATCCGGTGCTGGCCAGCGAATTCTGCGGCACCTCGGTGACATCGAGTTCTCGTCCCCAGGCGCGCACCGATCGGATGGTCGCCGACAATGCGCATATCCAGTACGGCCGCAGCGACCGGCGCGGTTTCGTGATGATGGAAGTCACGCCGGCAAGAACCACGGCACAGTTCCAGGCCCTTGACGATGTGGCGCGCGCCGATTCAGCCATGCAGACCGTGGCGCGCTTCGATGTGGCAGCCGGCAAGCCGGGCTTGCAGCGCACCGATTGATCGGCCAAGGAACAGGCCTTCAGGCATTGGCGCGGGCCGGCGCCTCGGCTGGCTGCGCTGTTTCATCACGCAGTTTGCGGCGCAGGATCTTGCCGACGTTGGTCTTCGGCAGTTCATCGCGAAACTCGATGCGGCGCGGGCGCTTGTAGCCGGTCAGGTGCTGACGGCAAAAATCCTTCAGCTGTTCCTCGGTCAGGGAGGGATCACGGCGCACCACGAAGAGCTTGACCGCTTCTCCGGCATCCTCGTCGGGCACGCCGACACAGGCGCATTCCAGCACCCCTGGATGGGCTGCCGCCACCGACTCGACCTCGTTCGGATAGACGTTGAAGCCCGAGACCAGGATCATGTCTTTCTTGCGGTCGACGATGCGGGTAAAGCCACGCGCGTCCATGATGCCGATGTCGCCGGTCTTGAGGAAGCCGTCGGCGGTCATCGCGCGGGCCGTCTCGGCCGGGTTGTTCCAGTATCCGACCATCAGTTGCGGACCGCGCACGCAGATCTCGCCGGTCTCGCCCAGCGGCAACTGGCGGCCGTCATCATCGAGAATCACCAGCTCGGTCGACGAAACCGGCAAGCCGATGGTGCCGGAAAAGACATCGGTGTCGCCGGGATTGGAAGTGATCACCGGCGAGGTTTCCGACAAGCCGTAGCCTTCCAGGATGGGCACGCCGGTCAGCGCCAGCCACCTGTCATTGACCACCTTTTGCACTGCCATGCCACCACCGCTGCACCACTTGTAGCCGGAAAAATCGAGCGCGGCAAAGTCGGGCTGGTTCAGCAGGCCGTTGTACAGCGTATTGACGGCGGGGAAAAGATTGACCCGGAACTTGCGCAGCACCTTGATGAAACCCGGCATGTCGCGCGGATTGGGAATGAGGATGTTCATCGCCCCCATGCGCATGCCCATCAGGCAGCAGGCTGTCAGCGCAAAGATATGGTACAGCGGCAGCGCGCAAACGATGGTCAGCGCATCGACCACTGGCGGCTTGCGCAGTGCAGGCTGCGCCCACTCTTCGCTCTGCATTACATTGGCAATCAGATTGCGGTGGGTCAATGTCGCGCCCTTGGCAATGCCGGTGGTGCCGCCGGTGTATTGCAGGAAGGCGATATCGTCATGCCCCAGCACCACAGGGCGCAGTGCCAGCGCAGCGCCCTCTGCAAGCGCCTGATTGAACGGGACGGCACCGGGAAGGGAAAAGTCGGGCATCAGCTTCTTTACATGACGCACCACCAGGTTGACCAGCGTTCCCTTGAACGTCCCCAGCAGGTCGCCCATGCTGGCCACCACGACATGCCGGATCTGCAGCGTGTCCTGCACCTGTTCGAGTGTGGTGGCAAAGTTTTCCAGCACGATGATGGCTTCAGCGCCGCTGTCCCTGAGCTGATGCGCCAGTTCGCGCGGTGTGTACAGCGGATTGACGTTGACGACGATGTAGCCAGCGCGCAGCACGGCGGCAATGGCCACCGGATATTGCAGCACATTCGGCATCATCAGCGCCACGCGTGCGCCCTGCTTGAGGCCACGTCCCTGCAGCCATGCACCTAGTCTGGTCGACAGGACATCGACATCGCCATAGGTCAGGCGCTTGTCCATGCAGACGTAGGCATCGCGCGTTGCGAATTTCTCGAATGCTTCTTCGAGCAGATGCGCCAGCGAGCGGTACAAGGTCGTGTCGATTTCTTCCGGCACGCCTTCAGGATAGGACTTCAACCAGACTTTTTCCATATTCACCTTTTTCTCCCGGCCGGCCGTCATCGGTTGTTCTGGCCAGGTGTTGTCATGGATGGATTGCGCACGCCGTATCGGCCTCTACTCTAACGCGATTCTCTGTACTGCATAGCAACAAAATTCGGTAACCCGCCGTCGTCAGTGGGCCTCATTGCGTTTGCCGCCATGAGCCGCCAGCGCCTCGTCGCCTGCCGCCAGCGCCAGTTGCCGGTGGCGGCTGGTTTCATCGAGCCTGGCAAGCTGGCGCACCGATTCGTAAAACTGCGGCAGACTGCCGGCCTGCTTGAGGATGTTGCGAAAACCCGGCACCAGATCATGATAGGTGGCCACCGAGACCAGATGGGCATTCGACAGCGGTTCGGTAAACCAGCGGTCATAACCCGCATAGCCGCCCCAGTGAATCTTCAATTGCCGATAATCCTGCTGCAAATCCTGGAAGATCAAGGCCTTGACCCGGAGCGTGTCGGCGTCGCTGCCCTGGCCGGCATAGTTGAGAGCGAGCCGCTTGCGATAGCCGAGCAGCAGATCGAGAAAATCGCGCTTGCGCCCTTCATAGGCGACATAGGCCTGGCGCATGGCCGCATTGCCGTGGCTTGCCATCCAGCGTTCGACACCGGCCTCCTCCACTGCGACGGCAAACGATTCATTGAACTGCGAATCGTTTTTCACATATACCACCTGGTGTGCCAGTTCATGAAAAACCAGCCGAGCCAGCTCGCCATCGGGATATTTGATGAAGGTCGACAGCACCGGGTCATTGAACCAGCCCAGCGTGGAATAGGCTGGCACGCCGGCGACCTGCACATCGTAGCCCTGGCGGCGCAAACCCTCGGCAAAGGCCTGGGCGTCGCTGCGGTCGTAGTAGCCACGGTAGTTGACACAGCCGGCAATCGGAAAACACCATTCCACTGCCTTCAATTCCAGTGCCGGCGCCGCCACCACGTTCCACAAGGCAAACGGACGCTGCAGGTCGGCGTAACGCTTGTAGCTGCCGTTGTCAGGCAGGCCCAGCTCCCGTGCCGCAAAAGTGCGCATCTCGCGCACCGCTGCCAGTTTCTGCCGCAGTGCCGGTGCCAGGCCGGGTTCGGCCAGCCAGTCATCGATCGGCCTGGCAGCGGCCAGCAGCGCAAACTGGCCCTGGGCCGCTTGAACGTAGTAGCCAAGCTGGGCGCAGCCGGCCAGCAATGCAGCAGCCGCAAGCACGGCAACGGCAGTCAAGGCATGGCAGATACGCTGTTTTTTCATCATTCCCGTTGTCGTCAGGCGTGGACCGGTGTGCACCGTGCGCAGGCAGGCCAAGGCGGTGTCAAGCCGGTCGACGCAATCATCATGTGTTGATCCTGCTGCACATACAGGCTGTGCGGCCATTTGCCAGGACTGCAACGCTGACGCAAGGCTGCCTTAAACGGTATCATGGCCACAGCAAGCAGCGCCAGTCAAATTCGCCATTCCTGAGCCATTCGGAGCCACCATGAAACTGCCAGACAACACCGCTGAATTCGACCATGCCCTGCGCCAGATCCGGCGCGACATTCATGCCCATCCCGAACTGTGTTATGAAGAGCAGCGCACCAGCGACATCGTTGCGGAAAAACTGGCGCAATGGGACATTCCGGTCATCCGCGGTCTGGGATTGACCGGAGTGGTCGGCATCGTCAAGGGCCGTGCCGGCAACAGCACGCGCGGCATTGGTTTTCGCGCCGACATGGATGCCTTGCCGCTGCAGGAAATCAACAACTTCGACCACGCCTCCACCTACCAGGGAAAGATGCATGCCTGTGGCCATGATGGCCACACCGCCATCCTGCTGGGTGCGGCATACCAGCTGTCGAAAAACCGCGACTTTGATGGTACGGTGTACCTGATCTTCCAGCCGGCGGAAGAAGGCGGCGGTGGCGCGCGCCGGATGATCGACGACGGCTTGTTCGAGCAATGCCCAATGGATGCCATTTTTGGTTTGCACAATTGGCCCGGCATGCGGGCCGGCACCTTCGGTGTGCGCCCCGGCGCCATGATGGCTTCATCGAATGAATTCGAAGTCACGGTGCTGGGCCGGGGCTCGCATGCGGCCCAGCCGCACAAGAGCATCGATCCGGTGCTGACTGCCATCCAGGTGGTACAGGGCTGGCAAACCATCGTCTCGCGCAATGCCAATCCGCACGACAGCGCAGTGCTCTCGGTCACCCAGATCAATGCCGGCAGCGCCACCAACATCATTGCCGATTTTGCCGTCCTCGGCGGAACGGTACGGACCTTCGACCTCGGCGTGCTCGACATGATGGAACAGCGCATGGAAGAAATTGCGCGCCACACCGGCGCAGCCTATGGCGCGGGTGTCGATTTCAAGTTCCATCGCAACTATCCGCCGCTGATCAACCACCCGAGGGAAACCGCGTTTGCCGTCAAGGTGATGCAGGAACTGGTAGGCGCCGAAAACGTGGAAAGCAATACCGAACCGTCGATGGGCGCCGAAGACTTTGCCTACTTCCTGCAGCATAAGCCAGGCTGCTACATCTTCCTCGGCAATGGCGACGGCGACCATCGCTCGGCTGGCCATGGACTGGGGCCGTGCAACCTGCACAATCCAAGCTATGACTTCAATGACGACCTGCTGCCGGTGGGCGCAGCCTTGTGGGTCGCCATGGCGTTTGCCTGGCTAGGGAGCGATGCTGCGGCAATCGACGCCATACAGCGGCGTTGAGCGCTCGGCATCTTCAGGCTGTATCGACGCTGGTGCCGCGGCAGAAAAACGCCAGCTGACATCATGAAACCGGGTCACGGCATCGCGATGGGCAATGCTGACGATGGCAGACTGGGGCAATTCGGTGGTCAGTGCGCGATACAGAATTTCCTCGGTGGTGGCGTCGAGGGCGCTGCTGGCTTCATCGAGGAAGACATAGCCTGGGCGGGCCAGCAATACCCGCACGAACGCCAGGCGCTGCTGCTCGCCCGGTGACAGGCGTGTGCTCCAGTTGTCGTGTTCGTCGAGCATGGTGCGCAGATGTGGCAGGCAGCACATCTCCAGATAGTGGCAGATGGCCAGATCCTTGTACGCCTTTTCCTCTGCCGGGTAGGCCAGTGCAGCACGCAGGCTACCGATCGGCAGATAGCTCTTTTGCGGCACGAACAGCAGCCGCGCCGACTGGGTGATTTCGATGGTACCCGCGCCATATGGCCAGATGCCGGCAATGGCGCGCAGCAGCGTCGACTTTCCACACCCGGAAGGGCCGCTGATGACGATGCGCTGGCCGGGGTGGATGGCCACCGACAGTGGCCTGGTCAGCGCCACGCCGTTGGGCAGGTCCAGGCGCACATGGTCGACCAGAATGGCGCCGACATTGTTGCGCGTCACGACAATGCCCTCGACAGCGCCCTGGCTGATGGCACTTGCCGTGATCATGCCAGCCTGCTTCGTGGCGCCGGCAGGCGGTGGCACGGTTGGCGCCAGCCGCAGCGCGGCATGGAAACCAGCGAGCCGGTTGACGCTGGCGCGCCAGTCCGCATAGGAACTGAAGGCATCGATGAACCAGGACAGCGCCGACTGCACCTGGCCAAAGGCAGAGGAAATCTGCATCAGGCCACCCAGCAGGATGGCGCCGGAAAAATAGCGCGGTGCGCCGACCAGAAACGGAAAGATAGTGGCGAACTGCGCATAGAAGGTCGACGCCACATTCAGGCGTTTGGTCGTGCGCATGATGGCCCACCAGTTCCTGCGAATCTGCTCGAACTGCCCGTCGAGCCGCGCTTGCTCGACTTTTTCACCCTCGTACAGCGCCACGGCTTCGGCATTTTCACGGATGCGGATCAGCCCGAAGCGGAAATCGGCCTCGAACCGTTGCTGCATGAAACTTTGGCCAATCAATGGCTTGCCCACCAGAGCAATGACCAGCGAACCGATGCCTGCATAGGCAATGGCAAACCAGACCATGTACCCCGGTATGGTCCAGCTGCGGTGTGCGATCATGAATGACACTGGACCGCTGAGCGACCAGAGGATGCCGACAAATGAACACAGCGTCACCAGGCTGGAAAACAGGCCCAGCGAAAGCGTCAACGAACCGCTGGTGAGGAATTTGAGATCCTCGGCTATGCGCTGGTCGGGATTGTCTGCCCTGCGCGCCTGTTCGATATGGTAATAGGCGCGCTGATCCAGCCAGCGCGTCATGTATTGCTGCGTCATCCAGCCGCGCCAGCGTATCTCCAGCGCCTGCGTCAGATAGATCTTGTAGATCGCCACGCCAATGTAGAAAAAAGCCAGATAGGAAAAACGCCATAGCTGCTGGGTAAACACCGGAAAATTCTTGCTCTCCAGGGCATTGTAGAAGTCGCCGTTCCACTGGTTGAGCAAAACGTTCAGGTAGACCATTCCCAGCGTCAGGGCAATGATGGCCAGCAGCAGCCCGCGGGCGCGCCAGCGTTGTTCGGAACGCCAGAATGGGTTGAGCAGCGACCAGATCGCGCGCCAGCCAAGTCGGGATTGGCCACTGGCGAGCCCCGGTTCATGCAGGGCCGATGTCTGGTGTGAAGAGGGGGAATGAGCTTGGGTCAATGGAGCGGTCTCGGAAAAGGATGGCCTCATGGTACGCGATCGTGCCGCAACAGGCAGGCAGGCAATTAGCCTTGCAGCGCAAGGCCTGCACGCATCGGGACGAAAACACCGCCGTGCGGCTACCTCGACGCATCAGGACCGCTGCTGGCGAACATGATGCAGGCATAATAATTATCAAAACTTAAAACCCCCTTAAGTGTGACACTGGCAGCAGCAACCCAGCCGGCTGCCCCTATATACCGCCCGCCAACCACGGAGTCAGAATCAAGTGCAAACACCGCAAATTGTCGTGCACCAGCCAATGCTGCTGGGCGAGTCGCCGATCTGGCATCCCCTCGAACAGGTCCTTTACTGGGTCGACATCGATGGCCTTGCCGTTCACCGTTACAAACCCCAGGGTGCAGTGCATGACAGCTGGAGCATGCCTTCCCAGCCAGGCTGCATTGCCTGGTGCGCGGAAGGCGGCTTGCTGATGGCAATGCGCTCGGGACTGGCCCGGCTCGATACCACGACTGGCGAACTGGCAATGATGGCAGCGCCGCCCTACGATCCGGCGACCATGCGTTTCAACGACGGCCGCTGCGACAGCGCCGGGCGTTTCTGGACCGGTGCAATCTACGAACCCCGTGACCAAGTGGCAGCACCCTTGTTTGTCGTCGAGCGCGGCGAGATCCGCGACAGCGGCAAGCGCGCCACCGTCTCCAACGGCATGGCCTTCAGCCCGGACGGCAAGGTGCAATATCACTCCGATACCAAGGCGCACCGGATTTGCGCGTATGACTTCGACATGGCGACCGGAACCCATGGCGAAACGCGACTGCTGCACCAGTTCGACGACGACAAGTCGGCACCGGACTACGGCGGCCGTCCCGACGGCGCCGCAGTCGATGCCGAAGGCGCCTACTGGTGTGCGATGTATGAAGGCGCACGGCTGCTGCGGCTGTCGCCCGCAGGCGACATCCTGGCCGAAGTGCCATTGCCGTTTCGCTGCCCGACCATGATGGCGTTTGGCGGCACCGACTTGCGCACGCTGTACATTACCAGCGCGCGGCATGGACGCCCGGCCGACGAAATCGCCCGCTATCCTTTGTCAGGTGTGTTGATGTCGCTGCCGGTGGACGTGCCGGGTCTGCCGGAGCAGCCGTACTTTGCCTGATGCCCTGGCCGGGGGGGGGCTGGGACATGGGGAATCATGACTGCCGGCTGCCAACCAATGCACCGGCGACTGCGCAGAGGCTGCCAGCGCCGGAGTTGCTGCTTGCCTGTTGGCTGCAGCCATTGCGCCATCGCTAGCTGCCTGCGCGCTGCGGGGGTGTGACGACAGTGGCGGAATAGGCCAATACCTGGTCGACCATTGCCGGTGCACTGCTCAGGTAATTCGCGGGGTGGGTAACGGGCGCTATCACGGCTGCATCGCGCCGCTGCCAAACCGGGGGTTTCTGTTGGCGGCGCCCGCCCCACGCCTGGAAGCCATTGCGGCAGCACTGCTGGTACAGTTCGATACGCGCTC
>JBPBPY010000383.1:0-10702 GCA_050954505.1 Janthinobacterium lividum | reverse complement strand
CTGGCCGTTGCGAGCATTTTCGACGATGTCAGCGCCGCCGAATCGTCGGCCGGCGATGTCGAAGTGCGCTGCATCTACGTGCACAATGCGCATGCCACGCTCACGCTGCAGAATGCCGTGGCCTGGTTTCCGGCCAATACGCCGAGCACCTCGACCGTTGTCGAGCTGGGTGTAGGCACGAGCGCCGTCAATGGCACCGAACAGACCGTCACGGACGAGAACACTGCGCCATCTGGCGTGACCTTCGTGGCCGGCGCTACCAAGGCTGCTGGCGTGGCCCTGGGCGACATTCCGCCAGGTCAGTCGCGAGCATTGTGGACGCGCCGCACCGTAACAGCAGGCGCCGCCGCATTCGCCGACAGCTTCACGCTGCGGGTTGAAGGCGAAACCGCAGCGTAATCGGGAAAACAGATGAATATTGCTGACCGCGTAGAAACAACCACGACCACGGGTGGCACCGGGAATATCACGGTATCGGCCACGCCGAACGCTCGCCGGCGGCCGCTCAGTGATCTGGCTGTCGGGTTGACCGGCGTGACTCTCGTCATTGAGGATCTGGCTGGTACCGACTGGGAGGAATCGTCCTGCACCATCTTGAGTGCAACGACCTTCTCTCGCGACGCCGTGATCAAGAGTTCGAACAGCAACCAGCTGGTGAACTTTGCCGCAGGAACCAGCAAAGTCGTTTTTGGCACCGTTGCGGCTGCGGACTTGAACAAGCTGGTTTCCGTCGACGCGATCCCGTTTTCCGCAACTGTGCCGCTGGACAGTCGCGGTCAGCGCTTCATGCCGGCCCAGGCGGTCGCTGGACCGATTTCATTGACCGTTGGCGCAGTAGCAGCAGGATCGCTGGTGTGGTGTGACTTCATTGCTGACGGCACGAATATTCCGACAATCACCGGCGCCCAGGAATATGGCTCGTCTGCCGGCTACGACAATCGAGTTGGAATTGCGAACACTCTCCAGCTATTTGCAGCGCCGCTCGGCGTGAAATACACCTGGGCGCAAGACGCCGTTCCGGTTCCGATTGTCGCGCCGACCGTCAGCAGTGCCTCAGTGGCCAATTCGGCGCCGTCAGCGCTTGCCCTGGCAATGTCGGCAACCATGGATGCCGCCTACGTGCTGGCAGCCAGCGCGTTCACTGTCACCGGCCATACCGTCAGCGCCGTGGCGATCTCCGGCAGCACGATCACGTTGACAGTATCGGCGCCGTTCGTAGCCGGGGAAGCGGCGCGCACCGTGTCATATGTCCAACCAGGCACAAACAATGCCCGCAGCAGCGCCGGGAACCTGCTGGCCAACTTCAGTAGCATTGCGATCACGAACAATGTAATCGCGGCGCCTGGCCAGGTCACCGGCTTGACCGCCGGCACGGCGACGAACAACAGCCAGCCCCTGAGCTGGTCCATGCCATCGGGCGGTGCGCCAAGCGATTACATCGTGGAATACAAGCTGTCTTCGGCGGGTTCGTTCACAACGTTCGCGGACGGCACTAGCGCAGCGCTATCGGCCACCGTTACAGGACTGTCGCCGAGCACGTCATACGATTATCGAGTGTCAGCGACCAATGCCGGCGGTACCGGCGCTGCGTCGACAGTGGTCACGGTCACCACTGCAGCAGCCGCGACCGCCCCAGGAACAATGGCTGCGCCCACCGCGACAGCGAGCGATGGCAATGCAAGCGTGACCATGACTGCACCTTCCGATGGTGGATCACCGATTACCGGGTACACCGTCACATCAGCCCCGGCTGGTGGCGTGGACTCAGCTGCCGGCACTACCGCATTGACCCGCACCATCAGCGGGCTGACGAACGGCACGGCCTACACGTTTACAGCCAAAGCGACAAATGCGGTCGGCACGGCCGCTACAGCGTCGCCAGCGTCAAATAGCGTGACGCCTGCAGCATCGGCGGCACGTCTGACTTCGCTGTCGAACATGACGGAAAGTGGAAGCGGCCCATATACGTACACAGCAGGATCGCAAGCCTACGTTTCCAATACGCCTGGGCCTGGCGGCGTTCTCACCAAATCGCGCCCTGCGTCTACCGACATCACTGCACTTCTAACGCTAACGAAATTCGGCGTTGGTGCGGGGCAAGGCCCGGACAGCGACATTATTGGATTTACAACCACCTCGGCGCTGGAGGCTTACAACGGAATCACCTATGGGCTGTACGCATCAGTCCCATCTAACAAATATCAAGCCATAACCAACGGTGGAATTGGCGCTTCAAACGGCGCGCAGCTATCTCCGCTCGAAGGTGATGTACAGCAGGTTTCTATCACTGGGACCACTATCGTTTGGCAAGTCGCGCGAGCCGCAAGCCCAACCTCCTTCACAACCGTTCACACGCACACCGGAATTACGACCGCGAAGCTTTACATGCAGGTCTTGCACAGTACAACTGGGACGTTGAGCGGATTTACTACAACAGGGATGACCTAATGCTTGCGATTATGGGTGGGCGTCCGGTTGTCCGGTTCTCAACCGGTGCAGTCAATTTTGTTTGCCACGGCAACTCTCTCACCAATGGGCAGAGTGGGGCGTCGTCGCCATATCCTGCTCAGTTACAGTTGTTGCCACCTATCAACAACACGACGGTGTGTCAGAACCGAGGCCGAGATGGGCAGCAGTGGAACCAAATGATGGCCAATGGTTCTGGCGGCTACGTCGATTCAACCTATGACTCGACCAAGAAAAACATATTGATTTGCTGGGAAGGAACCAACGCCATAAACATTGGAGGTATTTCAGCTGCGCAGGCATTTGCTCAAGCTCAGGCATATACCGCAGAACGCTTATCCATCCACCCAGGCTGGCTGATCGTGCACATGACTCTTCTGCCCATCTACTACCAACAGTGGAGCGATGCGACAGCAGCAAACGTCAATGCGGTCCAGAACGCCTACAGCAACATGTTGCGCGACGGGTGGAAAGCGATGGGAGCGAAAGCTATTATCGATGTGCAACAGGCAGGCAGTGTTTTCCGATTCTCGGACTACAACAAAACCACCTTTCAGGCCGCAAATATTGGCGGGCAAAGCATTTGGTCTCCAAACGATCAATATGGCGGCGGTGGAACCGGGCAAAACCAATGGGTTCACCCAAGCAATGTTGGGTATACGCAAATTGCGCAAATCGCGGTTTCTGTCGTGCGCCGGTTGCCAGCGAGGTAACCCATGCTCGGATTCTATTCAACCGGCACGGCGGCAAGCGGAACGCGAGGCCTGAATTCCGGCACCACCACGGTCTCAACGGGCCTCGTCGCTGGGTATGGCATCAAGCAGTTCGTTTCCGCCAGCTTGGGCGCATCGTATGCGGTTGCCAGCGCTGTCTCTCTGGTCTCGGTGGACCTGGCCGCCAGCTACAGCATCGCCAGTTCGAAAACACTGGTAGGAGCCGAGCTGGCCGGGACTTACAAGATCCGGCAGGCTGTCGCAGCCGATCTGGCCGCCGCCTACGGCATCCGAGTCCCAGTTTCCACGGACTTGGCCAGTGCCTACGGCATCCGGGCAGCAGTGTATGCCGATCTACTTTGCGCATATGCACTTGCTGGTGCAGCAAACATCGTCGGCGCGCAGCTGGCCGTCGCGTATCAAGTGCGCTCGTTCGTTCGCGTTGACTTGGCCAGCAATTATTCAATCAATGCGATCACGAACTATGCCCGGGCGCCGGCCGGTTCCGGTTACAGCCCGCGCCGGCATGCTTGCGGTTGCCGCCCCACCCAATACCAATGGAACGACCGATGACTGACCGCCTTATAACGCCGGCGCAGGAACTGGCGGTGCCGCTCGAAACGGCCAAAGCGAATCTGGGATTCGATGGCAACGACTCGGATTTGCTGATTACCGTATGGCTGAAGGGCGTGATCGCCCATGCTGAAAACTACACGAACAGGGCGTTCGTGCACCAAACCCGCCGGCTGACGCTGGATAGTTTCGCAGAAGCTATCGAGCTCGAGCGTTCGCCGCTGGCTTCAGTGATCGCCATTCGTTTCTACGATGTCGATGGCCAGCAGCAAACGCTGGACCCGGCCGACTACCTGGTGGACACGGCCAGCGAACCTGGGTACGTCGTGCCGGCCGCGGGCAAGGCCTGGCCAGCAACTGCTGACCGGGTGAATGCGGTTACGGTGGATTACGTCGCCGGGTACGGCCCGAGCGATGTCACCGTGCCCGAGGAAATCCAGCTGTACATCTTGGCCAAGCTTGTCGAGCAGTTCGATCCGACAGTCCGCCTCGAGCAGATGACAGTGCAGAGCACGTTCATCGACTCGCTGCTGCAGTCATCGCGGATCTACCTGTAATGGCACTCGCGGCGAAATTGAAACGGCGGGTAACGCTGCAGCAGCGCGCGCCTGGCCAAAACAGCTTTGGCGAGCCGAATGGCTGGGTCGATGTCATCGAAACAGGCGACGGCAAAATCTGGGCCGGCATCACCAACATGAGCGGCCGGCAGTACCTGGCCGCCCAGGCTGGCCAGAACGAAGTTCAGACTGAAATCCTGATCCGTTACCAGGCAGGCGTCTCACCAACCATGCGCGTGCTGCACGGCACCGACATTTACGACATTGCTGCCGTGCTTGATGTGAACCACCGCTGGCAGCGACTGATGTGCACCAAGGGAGTGAATAATGGCTGATGTGGGCAGCACCTACAGCGTGCAAAGCTTTTCCGGCAAGAACCGGTCCGAGAAATTCGGCCTGGCCGAGCTTTCGGCAAATATCGCCGCGCTCAATGCCCGGTTGCAGAATGCCTTGCCCGAGATCGTCATGGCGGCCGCTGATATCGTGGAGGCCGAGATCCGCCAGCGCGCACCGGTCGATACCGGCGACCTGGTGAAGTCGCTCGACGCCAAGGCCGACCGGCGCAAGGATTCGGCCAGTGCCACTGTGCAGATCGAGCGCTCAGGCCCGGACGGCACCGAGCATTACGCCGTGTTCCAGGAATTTGGCACCAGCCGCATGCCGGCGCAGCCATTCTTCCGGCCAGGCGTCGAAGCCGCGCGCGGCAAGGTCGAAGCGCACTTAGCTGAATCGATCAAGAAGCTGGTTGAAGCATGACGGTTGAAGAAACGCTGGTTGCCGCGCTGGCTGGCTGGCCGGCCCTGGCTACCATCGCGGTTTATCCCGGCGTGGCCGCCGAGAAACGCGCCACGCCCTACATCGTCTATTTCCAGCCAAGCGGCAGCCGTGTGACGGACCTGCAGGGCGACGCCGGCCTGGCGAACCCGCAATTCCAGATTGATCTCTACACCAACGATTTACAGCAGGGCACCGCGCTGAAGGCCGAGATCCGCAAAGCGCTGCAGGCCGCGCCGCTGCTGCACGCCGTTTTTCGCAACGACGGATACACGTTTGAACCCGATACAAAGCTGCACCGCCATCGCCAGGACTTTTCGTTCTGGTTCAACGATTAAAAGGAAATTGAAATGCCATTCGACAAAGCTTCCCTGTTCGCTGCCCTCAAGCCAAAAACCTCTGCCGTCCCGGTAGAAGGGTTCGGCGATGTCCAGATCAAGCAGCTGGCGGTCAGTGAGGTGGAGGCCATCCGTGCCCAACTCAAGAAGGACAACGACAATGACTCGTTCGGCCTGCGTTTGCTGACCGCATCGGTGTTCGATGACGACGGCGCCGCCGTCTTTTCCGAAGCCGATCTGCCGGAGATTCGCGCCTCGAGCAATGAAGCCATCGAAAAGCTGGTCACCGGTGTGCTGGAACTGAACGGCTTCCGCAAGGCTGACGCGGGAAACTAAAAAGCGACCTGGACCGCCGGTTCAAGTTCCGGCTTGCACTCGCGTTGTCCAGGTCGCTGGAAGAGTTGGACCGCATGCCCTATGCGGAATATCTGGGGTGGCAAGAGTTCTACGCCTTGGAGCCCTGGGGTACGCGGGTTTGGGACAACATGCAAGCGCACATCACCAGCACGCTGGCGAATGTGAACCGCGATACGAAGGCCAGGCCCAAGCCCTTCACCCTTGCAGAGTTTCTGCTTTACCCAGACGACAAGCCGGCAGAGGTGGCGCCGGTTCTTCTGGAAGACAAGGACGCCCAGACCGAAGCCATGATTTCGGCCATGTTTGGCGGCATGAAAAACGTTTTACGCGTTGCTTAAAAGGTAACGCCCAATACGGCGATCCATTCGGGTCGCTTTTTTTTTATTTCAAAACCCGAAAAGGAATATGTATGCCAAGCACCGCATTCTCGGCCCAAGGTTCTGTTGTATCGATCGGCACTGCCGTCGGCGCCGCAAACCCGCTCACCAGTATTTCAGCCACCAGTCCTGCAATTGTCAGCGATGCTGGTCACGGCTTTTCGAACGGCGACATTGTCACGCTGTCCGGCATCGTCGGCACCATGAGCGTGTTCAATGGCCAAAGTTACGTGGTTTCAAGTGCCACGGCAAGCGCCTATGCCCTGACTGGCACCGATGCCACCGGCCTGACCTACACCAGCGGCGGCAGCGCAACCCCGGTCGCCTGGACGCCGATTGCCAATGTGAAGAGCTATTCCGGCTTCGATGGCATGGCCTCGGAAATCGATGTCACCAACCTGTCATCGCAAGCCAAGGAAATTCGCCTCGGCCTGCAGGATTTCGGCAAGTTCTCCATGGATGTCAACCCGGACTATTCCGACGCCGGCCAGAATGCAGTGCGCGCGGCCCAGGCGTCCGCCGCCCAGAAGAATTTCAAGCTGGCCTATCCGAACGGCAAAGTGGCTTCGTTTGCCGCATTCGTCAAGGGATCGCCGGTCTCGGGTGGCGTCGATGCTGTCGTGGCGGGCACGATCGAGCTGCGCGTCAACGGCCTGGTCACCATCGCCTAATTCACCTCCTCAGGAAAATCAATGTCACTCGGAAATCTAGGGGTAACGGTCGGCGCAGATATCAGTGGCTGGACCAGCTCAATGGACCGTGCAGAGCAGATCGCACGCGACAAGATGGGCCAGTCGGCCGGCTCGGTCGATGATTTCCGGGGCAGTTTTCTGCGAGCGTCTGACGACATGCAGAAAGCGTCAGCGCTCATGGGTTCCGCGATGCAAGCGGCCAATGATGCCATCATGGCCAGCTCGGCGCAGTCGTCAGCAGCTATCCAGGGTATCAGCGACACTGCTGGCAAGGCAACGTTCTCGTCGATGTCAGAACGGGTGGCGGAAGCAATCGGAGATGGCGTGACTGCTGGGGTGGCCAAAGGCAGCGAAGCGTGGGACAGCTTCAAAGAAAAGAGTTCGACGGCTGCAACTGTTGCGGGGATTGCAATCGGTGCTGTTCTGGCTGGTACGATCGCAGGCGCGATATATACCGGCTACAAAGTACTGTCCACCACCATTGGTGCGATCAGCGGAATGATGGACGGATCGTTCTACAAGAGCGAGAACATCGATTCAATCATTGCCACAAACAATGAGCTGAAGAAAATGCAGGAAAATTTTGGCATTTCAGCCATCGAGGCTGGAGCGCTGGGTGATGCAATGAAGCGCCTGCAGGTTGATCCAGGCGATTACAAAGCCGTCTATGACGGGATTGAACAGTCGCTGCATACCAATGGTGAAGAGCTGGACCGGCTCGGCGTCAAGTATAAAGCCGCTGACGGCCAGTTCCTCGACCACACGAAGGTCCTGCAAAACGCTAAGGACGTGCTAGATACCTACACCGAGGGGTGGGACCGGAACCAAGCTGCAGCTGCGATGGGCATGGGATCCTACGCCCAAATTGTTCAAGTGCTCAAAGTCACGTCCGACCAGATCGAGACATCAAAGGCACGATTGGACGAGTATCAGCTGGGCATGAGTGCTGGCGCGCAAGATGCAGTTGCGAAGTATGAAAAAGCAATGGTCGAGTTCAATAACGAAACCGATTTGATGAGTCGTGGTTTTAAGCGCGCAATCGGCGATGCGGTTATGCCGGCCTTTACCGACTTGGCCAACCTATTCAAAAACGGCTGGCCGAGCATTGTGCAGGCATTTCGCGTAGGAACCTCGACCATTACCGGTCTCGGCTACGCCATTGCCGATGGCATTTACATCGCCGCCCAAAGCGTGATGGCAGCGTTTGACGTGATGAATGTCGGAATTGGCTCGATTGTTACTGCACTCGCACGGCTGGCAACCGGTAATGTTTCTGGTGCGGGCGAGGCTTTGGCGTCGGGTTGGGAAAAAGCGAAGGACAGACTTAAAACTGCCGGCGATAAGATGGTCAAACAGGTCATGGAGAACGATGCCAAGATCAAGTTGGCCACTGCTGCTGACGGCCGGGACGCGTCAATTATTGATTCCAAAGTCACCAAGCAGCAAGGGAAGTCGTACACGCCGAAGCCGACCGAAGTCAAGCCGTCAGCCATAAGCAGCGCATCTTCGTATGTCAAGCAAGACCCCTTCCAGTCTGCCGAAAATGACGTTAAGCGGTCGCAAGAGGGCATGGATTTCGTAATCGCGAATTTCGACAAATTCCAGGGCAAGGTCAAGGAATCCAAAGAAGCGATGGCGCAGTTTGATGTAACCGTGGGCCGGTTCTCAGACAAGCAGAGGGCGGCCGCTGGATTCTCACCACTCTCGGATTCGCAAAAGCAGGCATTCATTGAGGAGAATCGGCAACTTGATCTGACCGCCGAGAAATTGAAGACACAAACGGCTCTGCGTGAGATCGACAAAAGCACCGCGGCATTCGGTTTCCAAGAAAAGCAGGCAATCAACTTCCGCAGGCAAGACGTGGATTGGATGGGAAAGAGCACGTTGGAGCTGGCCAAGCTGACGGAGGCTCGCCGGATCGATGGCGCTGCCGCATCGCAGATTCAAGCGGCGAAAGCCAAGCTTGGCGAAAATGGCATCCTTCCGCAAAAGCAGATCGATGACATCAATGCGGTGGCAACTGCTTCGAAGCAGGCGGCTGCCGACCTGATCGACCAGGCCGACATCAAGTCGAGAGACCCATATTTCAACTTCACCGAGTCGGTGCGCAAGTACGGTGAAGAGGCCAACAATGTCGGCGCCCAGGTCGGCAACGCCCTGACAAACGGCTTCAAGTCGGCCGAGGACGCCATTGTTTCATTTGCGACCACCGGCAAGCTGTCGTTTTCCAGCTTCGCGCAGTCGGTGCTGGCGGATATGGCGCGCATGCAGGCGAAGAATTTTCTCGCCAGCCTGACCGGCAACGGCAACAGCAGTTCGTTTGCTGGCGCGCTGGGCTCGGGTCTGTTCGGCTTGCTTGGAGGCGCTTCAAATAGTCTGAAGCTGGGCTCAACTCTGGGTGGTAGCGTGACCGGCGACCTAGGCAGTGACTGGGCCAGTGGACTTCTTGGTTTCGCAGGCGGCGGCGATCCACCACTTAATATCCCATCAATGGTGGGTGAAAACGGGCCGGAACTGTTCGTGCCGAAAGGATCTGGCACGATCATCCCGAACGATCAGCTGCGCGGCGGAGGTGGAAACAATGTCACCATCAACCAGACCAACCACATCGACAGCCGAACTGACATGGCGCAGATTCAGCAAATGCTTGCGCGCGCCAAGGCGCAGACGAAAGCCGAAGTAGCCGACGATATGGCCAGGCGTGTTTAAACGCTCACTTTCAGCGGAGAATTAATGGCAGTCATTATCTGGCCCGACTACCGGGTGGCGCGGTTCTCTTGGCGCAAAGCGAACCAGGCCACCACCTTCAAGTCGGTGTTCGGGTCGCAGTCGCTGGAGGCAGCCACGCCGCTGGTGGAGGTCTCAATGACGGGTGTTTCTGAGTCGCGCGTTATCGCCAGGCAAATCCAGGCCACCATCGACGCCCTGGACGGTTTCAAAAACCAACTGGCTTTGTGGAACTTGGAATTGCCGGTGCCGGCCGGAACGATGCGCGGGGCGATGACTCTGGCCGCATCGATCTCGCAGGGCGCCACTGTAATCAGCGTGGCAGGCGGCGCGTCCCAAGCCGCGAAAACGCTGCTGGCGGGCGACCTGCTTGGTTTCGGCGCCGGCATCAATCAGCAGGTAGTGCGCGTCGCGGCCAACGCCACAGCCAACGCCAGCGGAACGATTGCTCTTACCTTGAGCACGCCGCTGCGGTACCAGTTTGCCGCTGGCGACGCCATTGCCTGGGACCACCCGAAAGCGCTGTTTCGCTTGGCATCAGCTGCGCCGGCCGTCAATTTTGGCGCCGAAGGGGCCGAGGCCTGGGCGCTTGATTTGATTGAAGACTGGCGGCCATGACGATATCTGCTGATCAGCAGGCAGCACTGGAGAAAGCCGTCGTCAAGACGGTTTTTTTCTTGGAGCTTGCGTTTCAAGGCAGCACGCAGTACATGTGCAGCTCGAACGTTTCCATTGTCTGGAACGGACATACCTGGCTTGGCCTCGGCATTCTCGGTTCGATCAGTTCCATCGTTGAATCCGACGATTTGGCATCGAAGTCAGTGACCTTCACACTCAGTGCAGCGGAGCCATCGTGGCTGGCCCTGGCCGCCGGACCGCTTGAAACCTATGCCGGACGCAAGGCCAAGCTTTACCGCTGCCCGCTCGACGACAGCTTCGCGTTGATCGGCACGCCGGAGCGATGCTGGCAGGGCGTCATGGACATGCTGACCCTGGGCATTGAAGACGATGGCAGTTCGGCGATCAGCTTGAAATGTGAGACCGGGGCGTTCAGCTTGAAACGCGGTTCGACCTTGCGCATGAATGCTGCCCAGCAAAAGCAGCGGCATCCAACCGATAGCGGCTTTG
>JBPBPY010000407.1:0-10802 GCA_050954505.1 Janthinobacterium lividum | reverse complement strand
GGGCAGAGGCAATAGCGGATCTGGCGCTTGACGTGTACGGCCTTGGCAAAAGGGCATAGATTCAAGCCGATGACGGCGCGTTCGAGCCAGTGGCGCGTGGTCGACAGGACATGGTCATCAGACAGTGCAGGCATGGCAGTCATGGAAAAGGCGCAGTAAGCGCAATGGGGCAAAAAATGGGGAACCGCAGCGGCAAGTGCGTCATGCATCGACAGCGCCCCGGATTGATTGGCAATGGCTGTATTGTCCAGGCATCGCCCTCGGTGTGCAAGCAGTCGGCACCACCATGACCGGCCACGGCTCATGCAAACCCGGCCGCAGCGGCATGCGAGCGTCCACAGAGCTGCACAGGAAGCGTCGTGATCGGCTATCCTTCCACTCCTCTGGCAGCGCGAGCGGGTCTTCCAAACGTGCTGCCGCAACTTTTTCAATGGCAGACACAATGGCGCTCAAGGCAACGATATTCAAGGCGGATGTACAGATCGCCGACATGGATCGCAACTATTACCAGGAGCATTCCCTGACGATTGCGCGGCATCCATCGGAAACCGATGAACGCATGATGGTTCGTCTGGTGGCCTTCATGCGCCATGCTCATGAACAGCTGGTTTTTGCCAAAGGCTTGAGCGATGTCGATGAACCCGATATCTGGCAAAAGGATTTCACCGGTGCGATTGACTTGTGGATCGATGTCGGCCAGCCTGACGACAAGCGCATGCTCAAAGCCTGCGGCCGGGCAGCGCAGGTGATGGTGTACAGCTACAGCACTTCAAGCCCGATCTGGTGGGGACAAGTGGGTAGCCGGGTCGAGCGTGCCCGCAATCTCACGGTTGTGAATATCGCCAGCGAAACCTCGCTGGCCCTGGCTGCGTTGGCACAACGCAACATGCAGCTGCAATGCACCATCCAGGATGGGCAGATGTGGGTCAGCGCCGGCGAGCAAACCGTTCAGGTCGATTTCGACACCATCAAGGCGCCGCAGGAACGGTGATTGCAAGGTGCTGGAGGTTAATGGATAGCGCGTTTTCCTAATATCTGGGTGGACAGCTGCCGGTCCCGGGAACACGCCACGGTCGGAAGTTACCAATTGGAGTACCAATCCAGTCCCGGGCAGGCGCGGTGGCGTGCACAAGATTCTGCCGCCGGCATTACATGGACGCTGCGCGCAGGCTTTTGAGTCCGGCTGCCGCCGCTGCCGACCGGGGCGCGACCGACTCCATTGACTGCGGACCAAACCAATGAATCCCGATAAAATTTCTCAACGACTTCCAGGTTCACCTGCCAACACCACCTCGCCAACGCGCTGGTCATTTGTACCGCAAACCGAGCAAAGCGAAAGTTCCGATTCCCACACCTCGAGCAGCGATGGAAAAGATCGGCACCGGGCGCTCGCCCAGGCAACCCCAGCCGTCCGGCGCTGCGGCAGCAGTGCATTTGCCGCTGCAGGGCCAGGTTCCGCGCATGCGCTCGGAACGCCGTACCCTTGCACTGCCAATGACCCCGCCATTGGCTTCCCCCCTTACCTCCCCACCCGGCAAGCCCGTGTGGGCGGTCGCCTCACCGAGGTTTTTGCACATGCGTGCCGAGACCGAGTCGGCATTGCCGGTTTCGCCTTCAGGCCTTGCCGCACAGCCTGCTTCGCCAGTCAAGCCAGCCAGACCCACCAGTTCCCATCCGATGCAAACCGGTTCCCCTACGCCGGCCAGGGCCAATGCCGGCAGCCCATTGCCCACATTGCCCACATTGCCCACATTGCCAACGAGCCCGAGTGCGCAAAACATCAAGAAAAAATGGGTGCCGCCGGCGATCGGCGAGTTGCCCCATCCCAGCGACCTCAAGGCTTATGGCAAATTGCTTGCGCTGTATTACGCCTATTCGATGCGGCCGTCACAGGACCAGCCAATGCTGGTCACTGAAGAGTCCATCCTGACAGCCGGACGCGGTGAGCTGTGGGTCGCGCGCCAGCCCGGTCATGTGCCTGCTGCCTGGGAAGAGGAACTGGCGGTGCGGCAGCGTGCCGAGCTGGAAGAAACGCTGGTTGCCAATGCGCTCGGGTTGCCGCAAAAAAAACGTTCTGCGGCAAGCATTGCTGGCGCAGACAAACAGGCGGTTCAGCCGCCGGCGGCCGGCAGACCTGCACAGCTCAATCTCACGGCCACGGTGGCGCGACAATTTCGCAATGCCTTCCTGGAGGCCGACACGATTTTGTTCAAACAGGCAGTCATCCTCGTCGAGGCCGTCAACCGGCATTTCAGCGGGCGCCCCGAAGCGATGGAAGACACCTCCACCATGGTCAAGGGAAGTACGCCAAAACAGATCAAGGGTGACATTCCCGGCACCACGCAAAACGCTTCACAGGAATTGACACTTTTCTTCAACGCCTTCGCCAGGGATGTACTGGGCGATGGTTCACACCAGCGCTCCAGCATGCCGCGCAAATTCCTTGGCGGCCTCAGCGCCCTGGATCTGGAATTGCTCAAACTTTGCAGCACCGCCGTGGGCAAGAATGGTGAAAGGGCTGGTCAGACCATCGTCAACCGGTTTCGCGTCAATATGCTGAACCAGTTCCTGGTCACGCGCGGGCTGGCAAGAATCATCCAGGGAATCACGCGCGACTTCATCACCTTGCAAGCCGACGCCGACCATGAGGTGCTCGACATCCTGTGCCGGCATTTCATCAAGCATTTCAACAAGGCCATTGCTCCGCTGGTCAAGTCGCTGATGCAACACACTGACAAGCATCACCGGAGTCTGGTCGTCAGTGTGCAAACGCCGGAAGAGCACAAGCATGATCGCATCAGCAGTCTGCTTGGGCGCGAGCTCAGCCGTGACGAGGGTGACCAGGTCGTGCGCAGCCGCAGTCTGCAGTTGGCGGCCAGGTCGGAGCAACGCCGTTTCAATCACGCCATTGGCGACTTCCATGTGTGGATGGGGTTTGACGAATTGGCCCAACCGTTGCAGGTGCTGATCACCAAGGCGGTCAAGCAATACCGCCATGAGATGGTCATGCCGGTGCTGCAAAGCGCCTGCCATACCGCGGCACTGGTTTATCAGCACCGCTTCGGCAGCGAACTGTCGCAGCATGAAAAAAAAGCGCTGTCACGCCTGATCGACTTGTTGCACGGTCCGGCTTTCACGCCGCGTGCGCATGAATCCGAATCCGATCAATCGGAAAAGCTGGAGAATTCGGAACGCACCGAGCAGTCGCTCGAGGGGTCGGCACAGCTTGAGCGCTCCAGTGAACAATCGGAACAGTCTTCGTCCTGAACGGTGACTTGCGACTTGTGGCTGCGCTGGCCAATGGCACGGCCAGCGCGGAACGCAGCACTTCCGCGTGCCGACACAATGGCGTTTGATAATGATTGATGGCGCCTGGGGACGCTTGAGGGCGCTTCACGGCGCTTTACGGCATCTCACGGCGTCTTACGGCACTCGAGCCCTATCCACAAAGCCGATCTGGCGCAGGTCCGCAACACTGGATGCCCAGTTTTGCCACCTGCGCCGTTTGCGCTCAGCGCGCTGCAGCCTGGCGCGCCTGACGGATCGTGCGGCCAAGGTCGATCACCGACATGGCGTAGAAGAAGCTGCGGTTGTACTCCGTTATGGCGTAGAAATTGTTCGCTGCCAGCCAATACTCGGTCGGTGCGCCGCCATTTTGCAGGTCGACCAGTCCGAGCCTGAGTGCCTCGGGTACGGAAGCCTGCGGCGTGACGCCATTGGCGCGCATTTCTGCCAGCGTGAATTTTGCTTGCAGTGGCTGGCCGATGAACATTTCCCAGCCAGCGCCGGCATTGCCGGCAACGCGGGCTGGAAATACCAGTGGTCCGCCAGGCTGCCAACCGTGGCGCACCAGGAAGTTGGCAATGCTGCCAATGGCATCAACCGGTGAATTCCGCAGGTCGATCTTGCCGTCGCCATCATAATCGACGGCAAACTTGCGGATGCTGCCCGGCATGAATTGGGGCAGGCCCACCGCGCCCGCATAGGAGCCGATCAACGAGAATGGATCGATGTTGGCGTCGCGCGAGAGCAGCAGCACATTTTCAAGTTCGCCGCGGAAATACATCATGCGCGCCTGGCGGGTCGGCGTTTCCGGATAGGCAAATGCCAGCGTGGTGAGTGCATCCATGGTGCGAAAGTTGCCGGTATTACGGCCATAGATGGTTTCCACCCCGAGGATGGCGACAATGATTTCAGCCGGCACGCCATACTGGGCTTCGGCCCGTGCCAGCGATTCTGCATACTGGTTCCAGAACGCCACCCCGCCCTTGATCCGCACCGGTTCGATGAAACGGGCACGATAGGCTTGCCAATTCTTTGGCTTGCCTGGCGGCGCAGGTTTCATCAACTGGATGGCGGTATCGACATAGCGCACATTGGCCATGGTTTTTTCCAGCTGGGTACGGTCGAAGCCGTGTTCCGCAACCATGCGATTGATGAAGGTGCCGGCTTCGCGCCATTGGCCGAAATTGACGAATTCGCCATCCACTGGCGGGCGCGACGGTGCTGCGGCGTCGGCAAACGGGGCGGCGGCTACGCCCGTGGAAGCCGCGCCGGCCACACTCGGGGCCGGCATTTGGCCCGGCTGATTGCCATTCTGGTTGGCAGTTGTCAGGGTAAGGTTGCCGGCGCCGCTGTTTGCCCCACTGCCATCGCTGGCAGTGCGGGGTGTGGCTGCGCAGGATGCCAGCAGGGCGGTAACGGTCAGGCAAAGGGCGCTGCGAATCAAGGTACGTTGCATGGAAAGCCGAGTCTTTACTGTGAATGTGCCAGGAGGAGTTTGAGCTGCTTGATGACTTTAGCAGATGGGGCCACAGGCAGGGAAGGCACGCGGCCGTGATTCTGTGTCCAGGCGCCTGGTGCGGCATAGCGCAGCTGTTCATACAGGCTCAGGAATTCTGCCACTGCCTGCGCCTTGGCGGCCGGCAGCACGCCTTCACCAACCGTTGCCAGCCGAATGCCGTAACTGCGCGGACCTTCGTGAGGCTGGCGCGCCAGGCCGCGCTGGGCCAGGCGCCGGCACAGCGACCGGTACAGGCGCTTGGCTGGATCGATGCGTTCGCGGCTGCGCACCAGCAGCCAGGCCAGCCCGGCCATGACCAGTGCTGCGCAGGCAGCCATCAGGGCGGTGAGCCGCACCGGGCTGGCATCGCCCAGGCCAAGGGTTTGCAGCAGGTTGCGCTGGCGCTCGGACGTGTAGTCGAGCACCGATTGATTCCAGGCGTTGTTGAGCGCATCCCAGTTCTGCCGTACCGCGGCCAGGCGCTGCGCCCACGGGCCACCACGTCCGCCGATGCCGGCCAGGCCATCGAACAGCGCAGAAGCGCCCAGTGCGGCGTTGTCATGTTCGACGCGCTCGGGGGCAATTGCTGCCGTCGGGTCGATGCGTACCCAGCCGCGCTTTGCCAGCCAGACTTCGGCCCAGGCATGGGCATCGGATTGGCGCACCGTGACATAGCCATCGACGGCATTCGGTTCACCGCCCAGATAGCCGGTCACCACCCGCGCCGGGATGCCGGCTGCGCGCATGAGAAAGACGAACGCGCCAGCGTAATGTTCACAAAAGCCGGCGCGGGTGGAGAACAGGAACGCATCGATGGTGTTGCTTCCCTGCAGTGGCGGTGGTGACAGCGTGTAGCGGTACGGCTGTTGACGAATGTCGCGCAGCAGCCGTTCAATGACGGTTTCGTCACCAGCCTGGCCAGCGCGCAATTCCAATGCATAGGCACGGGCAGCGGGATTGATGCCATCAGGCAGGCGCAGCCAGGCACGCAGGCGTGTTGCCGGCAGGTCGGCCTGCAACTGGTACTGGAGATAGGAGAGCGCGTCGTAACGCACCCGCCGTGTGATGGGCAGACGCGCCAGCAGCTGCCGGTCGTCGGCCAGGCGTACGCTGGTGCCGGGCAGCTGCGGTGCCTCCAGTGGCAGATCGAGGGCAAACAGCGAACGGCGGCTGTTCGGCTCCAACGTGACCTGGTAGCGCAGTGGCGGACCCAGGGGCGTGAGCGGGTTGGCGCCGGTGGCTGTAAACGCCAGCGGCAGCGGTGACCATGTCAAGCCATCGTAGTCGCCCAGCACCGGACCGCGCCAGTACAGCAGCCTGGCTGGCGGCACTGCCTGCGGGTCCGAAAAGCGTACCCGAAAGGCGATCTCGCCGGACAGCGCCATGGACGAAATCGAACCGGGCGCCATGCTGTCGGAGAGGCCGCTGCGGGCACTGCTGGCATCGCCGGGCATACCCCAAAGTGGTCCCTCGATGCGCGGAAACAGGATGAACATGACCAGTGTCAGCGGCGCGGCCAGTGCCAGGATGGCCGCGCCGATGGCCAGCCGGCGCCTGAGCGGCGGTTGCCGCGGTCCATACTGGAACGAAAGCTGGGCCGTGAGCAGCACGACCACGCAAACTGCGGTGAGCAGGGCCGCAGCGATGCTCTGCGATTCGAAAAACCGCGTCAACAGCAGGAAAAAACACAGGAATATCACCACAAACAGATCGCGGCGCGCGCGCATCTCCAGCAGTTTCAAGGCTGCCAGCAGCACAAGCATGCCGACCCCGGCTTCGCGGCCAAGGAATGTCCTGAACGTCAGGTAGATGCCGGCCATTGCCAGCAGGGCGACCGGCAACAGCAGCCAGCGCGGTGGCATGCGGTTGCCGCGTACCGTAATCCAGCCGCGCCAGGCCAGCAAGAACAGGCACAGCAGGCTGATCCACGGCGGCAGGGAAAACGCATGGGGCGCCATCACCAGGGCACAGGCGCTCATCAGCAGCAGCGTGTCGGATTTGTCGCGCGACATCGGCCGGCGTACCGGGCGCAAGGTTCGCCAGGCCCGGCTGATCATCGCACCACGCCGAACAGGGCCAGGGCGCGCAGGCACGCATCCTGGTGCGCCGCACCCAAGGCCGGCGCATACCGAATGTGCTCGAGCACAAAGGCATACGGCAGGGCGCGGGCTTCGGCTTCGATCACCCAGCGCGTCATGCACGAAAGGCGCTCTTCGATGCCCCAGCCGGCCGGCAGGGTGGAAAAGTCGAGCTGCAATTCTGTCGCCACGCCGCCCTCGAAATGCTTGCTCACCAGGGTGCCATCGGCAAGCGCATCAAGGCGGGCAATCTGCCGCCACGCCAGCCGCCTGGGCGAATCGCCGGCCTGGTATGGCCGGATGCCGGCAAACTCTTCGTCGCCCGACTGGCTGGTGCCGTCGCCAGGCGCGCCGGTCGAGCTGGCAAACGGCAGCGGCCGGAAATCTTCGGCCGGGCGCGGGTAGACCAGCACGCGCAGGTCTGGATGCCAGTAGCTCCAGGCGCTGAGCAAGCCGAGCGGAAAACTGGTCGACAGCCGCACGCGCGGTGCCTGCAGCCAGCCACGCTGGAGTGCCGGCGCGTTGAGCGTTACGCTGCGCTGGCTCAAGGCATCGATATCGACCATCTGGACGATGGGCCGGTCTTCACGGCTGCCTGCGTTGTTTGCGGCAGGGGCCATGAAACCGATGCCGATCGCATGGCGGCCATGGCGGCGGCGGTTGGCCAGGTGCAGCTCGAAACTGGCGTCGTCGCCGGCATACACCGGGCTGCCGCGTCCCGGTGCCAGGTACAGATGGGCCAGGTTGCGAAAGGTGAGGTGCATGTCGATGACGGCGCAGGCGCCCAGCAGAAAGGTTAGTGAAAACCCCATGCTGAGGTTGTAGTTGACCGAGCCGATGAACAGCACCATGAGCATCAGTGCATACGCCACACCGGCGCGGCTTGGCATGATGAAGATGCGGCGCTGGCCGAGGAAGACTTCGCCGTTCTCGACGCCGTGATGGCGAAACAGCCAGCGCTCGGCAACCTGGCGCAAGGTGGGCAGGGAGCGCAGCAGTGAAGGTGGGCGCATGGGAAGGTTCCGGATCAGGGTGAAGTGTTCTGGCAGGCCGCGCCGCAGCACCGGCCGGCCTCAGACTGCAACCGACTTGAGCAGCTGCTGCACCATGTCGCGCGAGGACAGCACGGCGCCGCCGGTGGAGCGCAGTGGCCTTAACCGGTGCGCCGCCACCGGCAGCATGACTGCCTGCACATCTTCGGGAATGACATGGTTGCGGCCCTCCAGCGCAGCCCAGGCGCGCGCCGCCTGCAGCAGTGCCAGCGAGGCGCGCGGACTGAGTCCTTCGGCAAACTGGCCGTTCTGGCGCGAAGCCGCCACCAGCGCCTGCAGGTAATCGACCAGCGATGCCGAGACATGAATCGTGCGCAGCCCGGCCTGGGCCGTGGCCAGTTCGGCACCGGTCATCGCCGCTTCCATGGTTCTGAGCATGCTGCGGCGGTCTTCACCCATCAGGATGGCGCGCTCGGCGGCAGCATCGGGATAGCCCAGCGACAGGCACATCAGGAAGCGGTCGAGCTGCGACTCGGGCAGCTGGAAGGTGCCGATCTGATGACTGGGGTTTTGCGTGGCAATCACGAAGAATGGCGCCGGCAAGGCGCGGGTGACGCCGTCGGCCGAGACCTGGTGTTCTTCCATGGCTTCGAGCAGCGCGGACTGGGTTTTTGGCGTTGCCCGGTTGATTTCGTCGGCCAGCAGCACCTGGGTGAAGACCGGCCCGGGATGGAAGGCAAAGCCTGCCTTTTCACGATCGTAGACCGAGATGCCGACAATGTCCGCAGGCAGGAGGTCGCTGGTGAATTGCACGCGGTTGAACTGCAGGCCCAGTGAAATGGCCAGCGCATGGGCCAGGGTGGTCTTGCCCACTCCGGGCACATCCTCGATCAGCAGATGGCCGCCCGCCAGCAGGCACACCAGCGCCTGGCGAATCTGCACATCCTTGCCCACGACAATGCCGGCGATCTGTCTTGCTGCGGCATGGACTTTCGAATACATGGCGTGGTGGTTCCGTGAAAGGGGGAGCGGTAGAATGGATGCATCGGATGCGGCATTTTTTGCTGCAATTTTGTCGCCTGCCTGCTTTCCAGCCTGGACAAAGCGCAAGCATTTCCCTCGCACGCACCGATTTTCGGTAAGCTGGGATGCACCCGCACCGCCGCAATGGAAGCCAATGCGCAACTTGTATGACGGGAACAATTCTATGCGAGATTACAAAGGGCAACATAAAAAGATTCCGTATGGCGATGCCGCAGTGCTTCATGAAGTGCTGGCCAGGCTGCCATGAGCACGGCAATCTATTCCCATCCGGATTGCCAGCTTCATGAAATGGGCGCTGGTCATCCGGAATGTCCGGCACGCCTGCAAGCCATCGATGACCAGCTCATTGCCAGCCGCATCGAGGCATTCGTGGAGCGGCGCGATGCGCCGCTGGCGGGCATTGGCGCATTGGCCCGGGTGCATGACGCCGGCGCCATTGCGCAGGTGCGCGACAACCTGCCGCTGGCTGACGGCGACTACCATTTGATCGACGCCGACACCTTGCTCAATGGCGCCAGCTGGAACGCTGCCTTGCGCGCGGCCGGTGCTGCTGTTGCCGCCACCGATGCAGTGCTGGCCGGCGAGATCGACAACGCCTTTTGCTCCGTGCGCCCGCCCGGCCATCATGCCCGGCCTTCCGGTGCCATGGGTTTTTGCCTGTTCAATAATGTCGCCATTGCTGCGGCCCACGCGCTGGACGTGCATGGCCTGCAGCGGGTCGCCATTGTCGATTTCGACGTCCATCATGGCAACGGCACCGAGGAAGCGTTTGCCGGAGACCAACGGGTGCTGATGGTGAGCTTTTTCCAGCATCCCCTGTATCCATACAGTGCTGCACTGGAAAATGCCGCCGGGCCGCGTGCCGGCAACATGGTCAATGTGCCGGTGCCGGCCTATACCAGGGGGGATGTGGTGCGC
The DNA here is from genome assembly GCA_050954505.1 of Janthinobacterium lividum. GTDB lineage: Bacteria > Pseudomonadota > Gammaproteobacteria > Burkholderiales > Burkholderiaceae_D > JAQGMO01. The sequence goes on along the minus strand of JBPBPY010000407.1, from coordinate 987 downwards.
GAGCTGGTGCTGCGCGACTGGCTGCCGGCACTCGATGCGTTTGCGCCGCAGATGGTGTTCATCTCTGCCGGTTTCGATGCCCATCGCGAGGACGACATGGCGCAAATGGGATTGATCGAGTCCGACTACGCCTGGTTGACCGCGCAGGTCATGCAGGTGGCGCAGCGCCATGCCAAGGGCCGCGTCGTCAGCTGCCTGGAAGGCGGCTACAACCTCTCGGCCCTGGGACGCAGCGTGGCAACCCATGTCAAGGTTCTGGCCGGGCTCGAGTAACGGCAGGCCTGCGCGGGCGTCGAGCAGGTAAAATACCGGCTTGATTCCCTGATGAAGCTGCACATGTCTATTCAATGGTTCCCCGGTCACATGAACGCCGCCCGCAAGAAAGCGGCGGAAGCCATGGAAAAGGTCGATATGGTGATCGAGGTGCTTGACGCCCGCTTGCCGCAGGCGAGCTGCAATCCAATGATCGAGCAGCTGCGCGTGTTCCGTCAGCGCCCGTGCCTGAAAATCCTCAACAAGAGCGACCTGGCCGACCCGGTGGCAACCAAGTCCTGGCTCGATACCTACAACACGCAAAAAAATGTCCATGCGGTGGCGCTGAGCTGCAAGAAGCCGTCGGATGTGCAGAAGGTGCCGGCCATGGCATTGAAGATTGCGCCCCACCGCGGCACGCCGCTCAAGCCCCTGCGCATCATGATCATGGGTATTCCGAACGTCGGCAAGTCGACGCTGATGAATGCGCTGCTGAAAAAACGGGTGGCCAAGGTCGGCGATGAACCGGCTGTCACCAAGGTGCAGCAGCGTCTTTACCTGGGCAACAACATGGTGCTCATCGATACGCCCGGCATGTTGTGGCCCAAGATCGCCCATCCCAGCGATGGCTTGATGCTTGCTGCCAGCCATGCGATCGGCATCAATGCGCTGATCGAGGAAGAGGTCGCCACCTTCCTGGCCGACATGATCCTGCCGCGCTACAGCCATCTGCTG
>JBPBPY010000397.1:0-10914 GCA_050954505.1 Janthinobacterium lividum | reverse complement strand
CTGGGCAGCAATGGCCTGGCGCATGGCTTCGAGCTGGGCCGCGCTGGTTTCATTCTGCGCAGCCAGGCGCTGCGAAAATGAATCGATCTGATTGCTCAACTGGGTACCGACGGCATGCTGGAACTGGACCAGATTGGCGGTCAGTTCCTGCCGCGTACCCTGGGCACTGCCCTGCACTTCCGCGCGCAGCAGGCGCTCGGTACGCTCGCTGCCCTCCAGCATCTGCCGGGCCAGCGCAGCGATGAGCATGTCCTGTGCTGCATCGGTTGCAGCTGCGCCCGTCGAGGTTTGACCACGACGCAGCAGCAACAGCTGCAGACCGACGATGCATAGCGCCAGCAGCAGCGCCACCATCCATTGAAGTGAATTCATTGTAGTTCCAGCCAAGTCAACCGGGCGTGTTGCGCATCCAGTCGGCAGTTTCATAAAAGGAGGTCAGCAAGCGCAATTGCAGCGGCTCGGGCAGACCGACATCCTGCATGGCCAGGGCCATGCAGCGTAGCCACTGGTCGCGCTCCCGCGCCCCGATTGCATAGGGAAGATGGCGCGCACGCAGCCGCGGATGGCCAAAGCGCTCGATGTAATGGTCGGGGCCGCCGCTCCAGCCACACAGGAACCAGAACAATTTATCGCGCGAACCGTCTGTGGTGCGCGGATGCAAGGCACGCACGCCGGCATGCTCGGGCTCGAGGTCCATCAAGTCGTAAAAACGGTCGACCAGCAAGCGCACGCCGTTTTCACCGCCCAAAGCATGGAACAGCGTACCGGCCAGTGCGCCGGCATCGGCAGGAGCCGGTTGCACAGAAGCCGCAGCGGCAGGTGCCGGAAGCGGCGTGCCAGCCTGGTCTGCCTTAATGCCGGCGGCGCCGCTTGCGCCGCCAGCCATTCCGGCAGCAGGTGGTTTGAATTCAGTCATGCCCGGAATCATAGCCGATCGGCGATTTTTTGCCGGCCTGGGAACCGAAGGACGTTTGCAGTTACTCACCATGCCTTGATATGACATTCCCAGGATGCCCATGGACCGTCTCTCTTCCGCCCAGATTCATGCCTTTCCCGGCACCTTCGAAAACGATGCCGACGAAGAACAGCTCGAACCTCCGGTCTTGCCCATCACACCGCACACCAATGTGCTCGACCTACACAAGTTTCTCGCCAATGAAAAGGACGACAATTTCCTCGGCGTGCAGGTGCCGGAGCAATCGCGCATCCCGCAACTCCACTTCTATCCGAATGAACAGCGCCCGTCACTGGAAGCCAATCACGCCGTGGCCATGCAGATCGGCAGCATCCTGAACAATGGACGCGGCCTGCCCTGGCCAAAGGGCTGGAAGCTGGAATGCACGCATGCCTTGGGCAGGCTGGTTGAATGCCGGGTGGCGCCGGTACTCAAGGCCGTTACACCAATTGCGCAGGTTGAACACCAGCGCCAGCAACAGCGCAATGTGTATTGCGCCTACTGGGAAAACAGTCAATCGCAGTTACTGGAAAATCTGCAGCCCACCGGGTTTCGTGCCATTCGCAAGGTGCTGGCCAATCTGCCGGCCGGATTCGATGCCGACACCGATCCGCACAGCTTGCAGCAATCGCTCAGTGCCACACTGGCAGAGATCGGCTCGTTCATCGAGGTGCAGATCCTGTGCCAGACGCTCGACGAAATCATGGCTGCACCCGACATGGTCGACGGCGGGCAGAAATTCATGCTGCAGGCCATGCAGATATGCGCCGGCCTCATGGTCGCGCGTGAGAAGGCCAGCGCCAGGGCCGACAACGCCAACCTGCACCACGTGCAGGATACGGCCGAATTGAAATTCATGAATGCCTTGTTCATCGCCATTGCCGCCAACCATGGCGTCAGCGTTACCCGGCAGTTGCCCAGGAATAGTCCCAACACCACGCCCACCCGTGCACCGGCGCCGCATGTCGATCGGCGTAGCTTTGCGGCCGGCGTCAGCAGGCAGCTGTTTCGTGATGACGATGCCTCCGGCCTCGACTCCAGGGTCGATTCGATTGATGACGCCAATGCCGATGCCGGCATCGATGATAGCGCAGGCGCAAACCATTCCGCGCTGTTGATCGAGGTCGTGCCACCAAAACCGCAAGCGTCGGCCGGCAAGAAGAAATCGCGCCGCGAGCGCGCCTCCCATCAATCGGTTTCGCATCCGGCAACCACGCCAACAAAGCATCGCAGTCACGAAGGACTCGACCATGGTAGCGAACACAACCGCAACAACGGCAGCGGTCGCGGTCACCACAAGAGTGGAAAGACGCCTTCCGAACGCCGCAAGCCCGATAACGAACACCAGCCTTCCGAGGCAGCCCTGACGGTTTCATTGGCGTATGCCCAGCAGCATCCAGGATCGATCAACGAACTTGACCGCTTGTACGCCTGTGCCCCGCTCGGGTTGAAACAGCATGTTTCAAAACCGCAGAGCCGCAGCCTGGTCACCTTCTTCAGGGATCTGGGCCCGGTCGATCTGCAAAACATCAGCATGGGCGAAATGAATGCCAATCTGGCTGCCGCCTTGAAAGCCGGCAGTTTTGTCGGGGAAGAACTCAGCGGGGTCCATTCGACCTTGAACAAGCTGCTCGACGCCACGCATGCCCAATATTTCGATGCACCCGCCATCAAGCCACTGCGGCCCATGCTCCGGAGCTTGCGCCTGGCCGTGGCCCAGTTGCTGTCCAACGCCGATCACCAGCATACCCCAACCAATACCAGCGATTCGCGCAGCCGTGCCGTCACCAACGATTCGAGTGGGCATGACTCGTCGGACAGCAATTCCTCGCGCCGGCGGCGCGCCAGTCCGCGCTCGCCCTCCTACCGGGCGCTGACATCGCAGGAAGATGGTACCCCGCCGGACAGCGGCAAACGCCGTGGCAAACCGAATGGCAAGACAACGCAATGAGACAGGCGCGCCCTGCGTGGGAAGCAGAGCGGTCAGGTACCTGGCCTGATCGGGCCTATGGTCCAGAGCGGCAAGAGCGGCCAGGTCGGCCAGGTCGGCCACGGCGGCCAGGATGGCCAGGGCCGGAACGCAAATCGAAAATCATGTCAACAATGTCAGAGAGGGAGTAGATGAACAACAATCTTGAATCATCCAGCAAACGTTTCTTCCTCAAGGAGGGCAGCGCCGTCAAGGATATATCGGACTGGCTGCGCCAACGGCCCGCCACGGCAAAGATAAAAGGCGGCATTGCCAGCGAGCTCGGCAAGCCCGCCGGCCTGTTCATCAAGGTGAGCAGCAAGCCGGCGCGAAAACTGAGCCGCGAGTTATTGAAAGTTGCTTATCATCTGGCCATGACTGCGGATGAAGGCTTGCCCTGCGTGAAAGAGCATCGCCTCGATATTGCGTTCGGCGTGCAGCCAGACAGCGAAACAGTTCCGACCGCCGGCTCGTTGCTATCCATGAGTGCCGCCTATGAAAAGGCCGAGCAGGATCGGCTGCCACTGCGCAATGACTATTCCCAGGCATGGGAATTCAAGGAAACCGAGCTCAGGAATGAAATCGGCATCAATGGTTTCCAGGTCATGCGCAAGATCCTAGCGCGCCTGCCTGGCGATTTCCATCGCAGTGAAAACAGCAATGAGTTGCGCAAATGGGTGATGGCGGCACTGGGCCATCTGAATCCCGCGCTCGAAATACCGGTATTGAGGAAAACGCTGGCCGCCAGCCTGGAACGCTTCGATGCAGCCCGTGACAAGTTTTTCCCGAGCGGTATCGTCTCGCTGCTCGAGGGCATGGTTGCCTTGGTCGTGGCAGAACAAGCCGGTGCAGACATCAGTTTCGACAATCTTGCCGGCGACCACAGGAAAGCAAATTACCTGAAGAAAAAAGCCCAGGACAATGCTGCCGAACAAAGCGGGCCGGACAAACTCGATGCGGTGAAAGCCCGCGAGAAAACTGCACAGGAAAGACTGGAAAAATCTGCCAGCGCAAGCACCAGCAGTGCGCGCATCACTGCACCCGAGCCGACAAGCAAACCGCGAGGCGGAAAAATCGTGGGCGCTGTCCCATCGCATGAACCCGCCCTTGCCACGGTACAGCGCCAGCCAGCGAAATTGAGTGCCAGCAAAATGCAGGCGGCGCGTGAACATCGCAAGGAACGGCGCAAGCATACCCATCTTTCCATGCCAGCCATGCCAGCCACGAAAGCAGCGGAGATAGCCGATTTTGCAGAACCCAGGACGCCGAAGTCGCGCGCAACGCGTGAAGCAGGCAGCGTGCGTCATCATCATGGCCATTCGCGCAAGACCACAAGCCGTACGGATGCGACGCTGGAAACCTTTGCAAAGCAGGATCTTCCGGCGCGCGGCACGCGTCACAGTCGCGGCGTGAAACACACCAAGGACACGAAAAACAACCGTGACGAGCGCGACATTCGGGACATTCGGGACATTCGCGACATTGCCGACGCCAGAGACACGCAGGACTTGCGCACGCTCCAGCGTGAAGAGCAGGTGCACGGATCGGCATTTCCAACGACGCCTTGGCAGGACAGGCAGCGGACTGTACCGGAGACTGTTGCACCGTCGAACAGGGTGCTGCCCGATGTACCGGCAAAACCGCGCCGGCCGGTCTGGGGTACTCAAGTCATGCTCAACAAGGACGATCTGGAAAAATTGACGCTGCGCGGCAAGAGCGACTTGAAACCCGTCAAGCCGCGTGCCAATCTGACGCCACGGCAATCGTCGGAAGAAAACACCTGAAGCACACCGTGCAGCCCCTGTATTGACCGGGGGCTGCACGGCGGTTTTGCGCTGGAGCAGATCCGCCAGCACCGGTTGCCAGCGCCCGCTCAGGCTTCGCGCAAGGTTGACAGCGGCGGCTGGCGCAGTACATTGCGCAACCCTGCCCATCCGCCCACCAGCGCACATGCCACACCAACGGCAATGCCCGCCAGCCAGACCAGCGGGCTGAACTGCCATTCAAAGCTGAAGACATACTTTGCCAGTGCCCAGCCAACTGCGGCCGCTCCGCTCGCTGCCAGGAAACCTGCCAGCGCACCAGTCAGGGCAAATTCGAAACGCTGCGCCTGTGACAGCTGCCGCCGCGTTGCCCCCAATGCACGCAGGATGCCTGCTTCCCGCAAACGCTGGTCCTGGGAGCCGGCCAGTGCCGCATACAGCACCAGCACACCGGAAGCCAGGGTAAACAGGAACAGGAATTCCACAGCGGCGACAACCTGGTCGACGACCTCCTGGATCTGGCGCACCAGGCTGCCGATATCCACCACGGTCAGGTTGGGAAATTCGCGGATCAGGCTGCTGACTGCCTGCGGCCGTTCGGCCGGCAGTCGCACGGCGGTGATCCACGATTGCGGCATGTCGAGCATTGCCTGCGGATTGATGATGACAAAGAAATTCACCTGCATCGAACCCCATTCGAGTTTGCGCAAGCTGGTGATGGCGGCTTCGACCTGTTGGCCAGCAATGTCGAACACCAGTTTGTCGCCCAGTTTCAGGTTGAGGGTTTTGGCAAGGCCCTCTTCCACCGAGGCTTCGGCCGTGGCACTGCTGCCGAACCAGCGCCCGGCGGTAATCTGGTTCTGGGATGGCAGTGCAGCAAGCGCCGACAGATTGAACTCGCGCTCGACCAGCCGCTTGGCGCGGTCGTCTGCGTAAGTGTCGCCGACGATGGGCGTGGCATTGATGCGCACCAGCCTGCCACGTATCATCGGATACAGCATGGGCGCCTGCACGCCGGCGGCTTGCAGGCGTGCCTTGACGCCCGCGGTCTGATCGGTCTGGATATTGATGATGAACTGGTTGGGCGCATCGGCCGGAGTGGAAGCGCGCCATGCCTGTACCAGGTCGGCACGGATGACGGTCAGCAGCAGCAAGGCCATCAAACCGATCGCCAAGGCAACGACCTGGACGACAGTGGCGCCAGGCCGGCGCTGCAAGGCCGTGATGGCGAAGCGCCAGGCCGGATGCTGCGACCAGTTGCGCAGGGGACGCAAGGCTTTCAGACTGATCCATGCCACCAGTGCAAAAACCAGCAGACCGCCAAGAAATCCCGCGGCAGTCAGCATGCCCAGTTTGATGTTGCCGGCTTGCCATAACAACAGCCCGATGAAGCTTGCCAGTCCCAGTACGTAGCTGGCCACGGTCATGGCCTGGGGTGTGTCTTGCTCGCGGCGGATCACGCGGTTGTGCGGCACATTGCGCAGCTGGAGCACTGGCGGCAGCGCAAAACCGACCAGCAGGATCAAGCCGGTGCTTATGCCCTGGAAGGCAGGCAGCATGGTCGCCGGCGGCAGGTCATGGGTCACCAGCCGGCCCAGCCATTCAAGCAGGACGAAGTGCGCAGCGAAACCGCCTGCGGCACCAAGGGCACTGCCTGCGATACCAATGAGCAGGAATTCGATCAGGTACAGCAACATCACCTGGTTTTGCGTCTGTCCCAGGCAGCGCAGCATGGCGCAGGCATCGAGGTGGCGCACCATGAAGCGGCGCGCCGCCATGGCAATGGCGACGGCAGCCAGCATGGCCGACAGCAAACCGACCAGCGAAAGAAATTGTTCGGCGCGGTCAAGCGTGGCACGCATTTCCGGGCGCCCTGATTCCAGCGATTCCAGCCGCACGCCCTTTTGCCCGGAGCTGGCGATATCGGCTTCGATCCAGCGCTGGTACAGCAGCATCGCTGGCGCTGCGCCGGCAACCAGGAGGCGGTAGGTTGCACGCGAACCATCCTGGATCAGGCCGGTGCCGGCCAGATCGCTTTCGGCCAGCATCACGCGCGGGGCAAAATTCATGAACGACGCGCCCCGGTCAGGTTCGCTGGCAATTACCGCGCTGATCGTGAAACTGCGCTCGCCCAGTTTCAGCTGGCCGCCACGCTGCAGGTTTTGCGCCGCCATCAGCCCGGGATCGACCCAGACCGTGCCGGGGGCCGGCGTCTGGCGCGTGACAATGGAGGCATCGATGGCATCGGCAAGCCCGCTGGATGTGCCTGGCGTGGCGCCAGCGCTTGCCGTTGCCGCCAGCAACTTCAAATTGCCGCGCAGTGGATAACCGGGCGTGACGGCCTTGATCGACGCCAGCTGGGACAGCATGCCCTCGCCTTCACCGGAGCTTGCCATGCTGGGGAAATTCACTGTCTGTGCCACCGACAAGCCTCGCCGCCGGGCTTCATCGGTCCAGCGCTGCTCGACCGGTCCATCGGCACGCACCACCAGATCGGCACCGAGCAGCTGGTTGGCATCGCGGTTCATGCCATTGCGCATGCGGTCGACAAAAAAGCCGACCGAGGACAGCGCCGCGACCGCCACCACCAGTGCAATGAGCAGGAAACGCAGTTCTCCGGTACGCCAGTCACGCCGGGTCATGCGCCAGGCCTGGCGCGCAGTGCGCCAGAACATCGTCAACGATGCGCCTGGCGGCATTGGAACATGGGCTGGAGGAAGAGACTCATCAGACGGGGACGGCATCAGGTTGCAAGCTTTCGAAACAGCCAGCGCAAGCCACGCCATAACTTCGGCAACAGCCACAGCGCAGCAATGAAAAACACCACCAGGAGTGCAAACAGCACCCAGGGATGGAAAAAAGCGGCCAGCAGGCCGCCAGCCACCACGGCCTCTTCCGAAAACGAAGCCGCCCAGTTGGAAAATGGTTCCGGCGAGGTATTGATCAGTGCGCGGCTGCCGGCCTTGGTGAAATGAGCGCCGGCAGCAAGCGTGCCACCAAGCAGTCCGGCCACGGCGCTCCAGGCCGGGTCCATCTGGCCCAGTGCGGCAGCGCCCAGCACTGCGCCGGCGGGAATGCGAATGAAGGTATGCAGCGCGTCCCAGGCCGAGTCGAAACCGGGGACCTTGTCAGCCAGGAATTCGATCACCAGCAAGATGCCCGATACAGCCAGCACCCAGGGCGACTGCAGCACATCGAGCGTGGCGGGCAACTTGATCCAGCCGAGGCTGGCAAACGCACCCGCCATGAACACGGTCATGTACAGACGGATGCCGCTGGCCCAGGAGAGTCCCCCGGCCAGCGCAGTGGCGGACAATAGATCAGGCATGCCCCAAGACTAACGCATTCCGGGGCAGACTGCCTGAAAAGCGCTATTCGTCCTTGGCCCCGTCGATGCCCAGTTCGTGGATCTTGCGGGTGATGGTATTGCGGCCTATGCCCAGCCGCACCGCCGCGTCATTCTTGCGCCCATGGGTATGCTTGAGCGCCGTCTTGATCAGGGCGGACTCGAATTGGCGGCCCAGTGCATCCATGACCTCCGGCCGGCCGGCAGAAAGCATGGTTGCCGCTTCGGCTTCCAGCAGGCTGATCCAGCTGCTGCGCATGGCCCCCGCTGCGAGGCTGCCGTCGCCATCCACGCCTGGCGCGCCACGGCCGGCGCCATCGGAGTGGCCATCCGCCGGCTGGCCCGGCATCGGCATGCTGGCAGCCAGTACCGGCGGCGCCAGCGATGGCATGGGCGTCTCGCGTCCTTCGGTCAGTTCCAGCGGCAGGTCCTTGACCTCGACGGTCTGGCCCGGTGCCATCACGGTAATCCAGTTGCACAGGTTTTCCAGCTGGCGCACATTGCCCGGCAAATCCAGGCCGCTCAAAAACTGGTAGGCGTGTTCGGACATGCGTTTTGCCTCCACCCCGAGTTGCTTGGCGCTTTGCGAGAGAAAATAGCGCGTCAGGATGGGGATGTCTTCGCGCCGCTCGCGCAAGCTGGGCAAGCGCAGGCGGATGACATTGAGGCGGTGATACAGATCTTCGCGGAACAAGCCTTCGCGCACCCGGTGTTCGAGATTCTGGTGGGTGGCGGCAATCACCCTTACATTGGCCTTCAATGGCTGGTGGCCGCCAACGCGATAGAAATGGCCGTCCGAGAGCACCCGCAATAGCCGGGTCTGCAAGTCAAATGGCATGTCGCCGATTTCATCGAGGAACAAGGTGCCGTTGTCGGCCTGTTCGAAACGCCCCCGCCGGGTCGCCTGGGCGCCGGTAAAGGCACCGCGTTCATGGCCGAATAGTTCCGACTCCAGCAGATCCTTGGGGATTGCCGCCGTGTTCAGTGCAATGAACGGCTGCGCTGCACGCGGACTGTGTTTGTGCAGGGCGCGCGCCACCAGCTCCTTGCCGGTACCGGATTCGCCCGTGATGAGCACCGTCACATTCGACTGCGACAGCCGTCCGATGGCGCGAAAGACGTCCTGCATTGCCGGCGCCTGGCCAAGAATCTCGGGCGTTTCCGCCTGGGCTTGTTCGACACTGGCTTCGCGCAGGCTTTCCTCCAGCGCGCGCCGGATCAGGCCAACGGCCTTGTCGAGGTCGAACGGCTTGGCCAGGTATTCGAAGGCGCCGCCCTGGAACGCGGCGACCGCTGAATCAAGGTCGGAAAATGCCGTCATGATGATGACCGGCAGGCCGGGATGTTCGGTCTTGACCACCTGCAGCAATTCCAGTCCCGACTCTCCCGGCATGCGGATGTCCGATACCAGCACCTGCGGGGTGCTGGTCTTGAGTGCCGCCATGGCATCGCGGGCATTGGAAAAACTGCGGGTAACAAGACTTTCGCGGGCCAGGGCTTTTTCCAGCACCCAGCGAATCGACTCGTCGTCGTCAACAATCCAGATTGGTTTCATAGTCGTTTCGATTTCCTGCTTCAATTGATTGCCGCCTCGCCCGCTGTCGGTGCGGCCAGGCGTCGTCAGGGCAGTGGTATCAGAATCCGGAAATCCGTATACCCCGGCCGGCTTTCACATTCGATCACACCCATGTGCTGCTGCACGAATGTCTGGGCCAGCGTCAACCCGAGTCCGCTGCCGCCATCACGTCCCGATACCAGGGGATAGAAAATCCGGTCCTGAATGTCGGGCGGGATGCCGGGCCCGTTATCCGTGATATGCAAGTCTAATGCCAGGCGGTAACGGACTTTGTGCAAGGTCACCTGGCGCGCCACTCTGGTCTGGAATTTGAGTACTGCATCGCCGGCCGCCATGCGCACCGACAGCGCCTGCGCTGCATTGTGGGCAATGTTGAGCACGGTCTGGATCAATTGCTCCTTGTCGCCGCGAAATTCAGGTGCGGACAGATCGTAGTCGCGCTTGATCGTCAAGCCGGCAGGAAATTCGGCGGTGATCAAACTGCGCACGCGCTCGAATACTTCATGGATGTTGACGTCGCCAACGATGTGTGGCCGCCGATGTGGTGCCAGCAGCCGGTCGACCAGCGTTTGCAGGCGGTCGGCTTCCTTGATGATGACCTGGGTATATTCGCTCAATTCGCGCAAGTGGCGTTCGGGCAATTCCAGCTCCAGCAATTGCGCTGCACCGCGGATGCCGCCCAGTGGATTCTTGATTTCATGCGCCAGATTGCGAATCAGTTCCTTGTTGGCCTGGCTCTGGTCCAACAGCCGTTCTTCACGGTCGAGCTTGAGCTGCTGGACGTTTTCGCGCAGCTCGATCAATACCGGGGTGACCGGGTTTTCCAGCGCGCTGACATTGATTTGCACCTGCAGCGACTCGCGGCCGGCGCGCTCGAGCACCAGGTCCTGGCGCTTGTCGGCAAAGCGGTAAGCCAGCGCATCTTCGAAAATCGAGTCGAGTTTGGCACCATTGGGAAACAGGTCGGCCAGCTTTTGATGCTGGAGTACCTTGAAGGAGCTCTCCAGCAAGGTTTCCGCAGCCGGGTTGGCAAAGGTGATGCGTCCCTCGGCGTCGAGGATCAAGACGGCCGACGACAATAGTTCCAGGCCACCCAGTGTGATATTCGGTGTAGTCAAGCGAGTCCAGTCAAAGCAATGAAAAAAGGCTGCCGAAACGATCAATCGCCCGCAGCCTTTTCGAACAAGTCCTGGTGTATTTTAAGCGTTTATTTCCCGCTGTTGCCGATCTCGCGCTTAAGTGCTTCAATGTTTTTTTCCGTGCGGCTGACGTCATCCTTCAACGCCGCGGTGCGCTCCTGGTACT